>JAQAZR010000157.1:0-4277 GCA_032127235.1 Deltaproteobacteria bacterium | reverse complement strand
ATAAGGTTCCAGGGCGCCGCACACGATGGCTTCTTCAGTTGTGAGAGCAGGCGGCTCCTTCTTTATAGACGGGTAGTGATCGATCGGGCGCGTGCCTTCGAAGAGCGGGCCGGCGATTTCCTCGAGAACATCCTGCGCGTTTTCGACCAGCTTGGCACCTTGCTTGATCAGCGTATGGGTGCCGATGCTCTTGAACGACTGGACGCTGCCCGGCACGGCAAAGACCTCTCGGTTCTGTTCTGCGGCCAGACGGGCCGTTATCAGCGAACCACTTTTTTTTGAGGCTTCTACGATCACCGTTCCGTATGACATGCCGCTGATGATCCGGTTGCGGATCGGAAAGTTGTGCGGTTCAGGTTTGGTCAGCATCGGAAATTCGGACAGCACGGCTCCGTTCCGGACGATCGATTGAAACAGTCTGCGGTTTTCGGCCGGATAAACTTCTTCCAAACCGCTGCCGAGAACGGCCACCGTGCGTCCGCCGGATTGAAGGGCGCCTTCGTGGGCGGCGGTGTCGATCCCGCGCGCCATGCCACTGACCACTGTCACACCGCAGGCTGCCAGTTCGGCGCTGAGGCGCGTGGCCATCGAGAGCCCGTAACGGGTGGCGATGCGGGATCCCACCACGGCAACGGTCTTGCACTGAGATTCCAGCGTGCCGCGGACGTACAGAAAAGGGGGCGGATCGGGTATCTGAAGCAGCAGTGCCGGATAGTCCGGATCGGTCATGGTAACGATCCGGACGCCTTTTTGCGCGGCAAGTGCCATATCCTGCCGCACCGAGGGCTGAATCCGGTGGGTTTTCATGCGGCGAACCAGTGTCCGGTTCATGCCCTCTATAACCTGAAAATCCTGTTCTGCGGCTTGGAGCGCCTTTTCAGGGGAGCCGAAGCGATCGATCAGGCGTTTGAAGAGGTGATTGCCGATACCCGGCACACTTTTCAGAAGGAACCAGGGCAAGAGCGCTTCCGTCATACCGGCACCTACGATTGAGACCGGCTTCGTTGAGCCCCGATCACGACAGTCATCTTGAGGGTGGTGCGGACCGATGCGCGGAGCGGTTTTCCGACCTTTTTCCGTCATGGTCACTTTTTCGAACGCTGCCAGGCCAGCAGAATGGGACTAGCCACGTAAATCGAAGAGTAGGTGCCGACGATGATGCCGATCAGCAGCGCGAAGGCGAAGTCATGAATGATACCCCCCCCGAAAAAGTAGAGGGCGAGCACCACGATAAGAGTGGTTCCCGAGGTCAATATGGTCCGGCTGAGGGTTTCGTTGACGCTGCGGTTGATGATGATACCGAGAGATTGCTTGTGGTACTTGCGCAGGTTTTCGCGAATGCGGTCGAACACGATGATGGTGTCGTTGAGCGAATAGCCGATGATGGTCAGCAGGGCGGCAATGATGGGCAGGGTGAACTCTTTGCCGAAGATCGAAAAAATCCCGACGGTTATGGTGACGTCGTGAATCAGGGCCACGATTGCCCCCATGGCGTATTTGAGCTGCAAAACCCAGAACAGAAGCAGTGCGACCACTAGGGCTGCGGCCATCAGAAAAGGGACGCTGACGTGAAACAGCTGGAAGACATACAAGGCCCCCGCCAGTGCGGCCGCCATAATACCGCTGATCATCCATTTGAACTCGAATCGTCCGGAGATGTAGATCGTGATGAAGAGCAGCGCGTAGAACATCGCCAGAAGGGCTTTTTCCCGCAGGTCTTTTCCGACTTGAGGTCCCACCATTTCGACCCGCCGGATTTCGACATCGCTGCCGGTGGCGGTCTTCAGTTTATCCTGGAGGTGTGTCGTGAACCCTTCGGAGGTTTCGGTGAGACCTTGCGTTCGGATCAGAAATTCGTTTTCGTTTTTTTCACCGAAGCGTTGCACCGACGGTTGCTCGATACCACTGTCGGCCAAACCCGATTTGACGGCATCTATGCCCACCGGGGATGAAAATTTGACCTGAATCACCGTCCCCCCCGCGAAATCGATCCCGTAGTCCGGTCCACCCTGGATGACGAGCGAGGCGATGCTGATCAGAATCATGGCCAGCGATGCGGTATAAGCAATTTTGCGCACGCCGATAAAGTTGATGTTGATATCCGGTTTTATGAACTGCATTAAGGATCCCTCTCTAAGAATGAAAAATGAGCACGGGTTCTGTTTGGCGAATGCGGCTTCGGGTCGGCCGGCGCTTCGCCCCCGTGGAATCAGATGCTCAAGTGCTTCAGGCTCCGTCCCAGCAACAAGAAGTCGAAAATCTGACGGGTCAAAATGAGTGCCGTAAACAGACTGGCGATCACCCCCAGACTCAGAGTCACGGCAAACCCCTTCACCGGGCCGGTTCCGAATTGGAAAAGGACCACGGCGGCGATCAGCGTGGTGACGTTGGCATCCAGAATGGTCAGGGTGGCCCTGTCGTAACCGGCATCCACCGCCGCCCGCAGCGTTTTTCCAAGGTTGAGTTCTTCCCGAATACGTTCGAATATCAACACGTTGGCATCCACCGCCATACCGATGGTCAGGATTATTCCGGCGATGCCCGGAAGTGTTAAAGTCGCCTGGAAGGCGGCCAAACCGCCGCCGATCAGCAGAATATTGAGCAACAGGGCAATGTCGGCGATCACGCCGGCGGCCTTGTAATAAACAGCCATGAAGAGCACCACGAGAATGCCACCGATACACATCGATATCAGGCCTTGACGAATCGAATCCGAACCGAGAGAGGGCCCGACGGTCCTTTCCTCCAGAATTTTAACCGGGGCCGGCAGGGCGCCGGCGCGCAGCGCGATGGCCAGGTCATTGGCCTCATCGGCGCTGAAGCGACCGGTGATGCGGGCTTGGCCTCCGGGTATTTTTTCCTGAATCACAGGGGCCGAGTAGACCCGGTTGTCAAGCACAATTGCCAGGCGTTTTTTTACATTTTCTTCGGTGACCTTCTCAAAGATCCGGGCACCTTTTTTATCGAATGATATCGACACATACGGCTCATTGTACTGGCTGTCGATCTGGACGCGGGCATCGGTCAACTGGGCACCGGTCAGCAAGGTCCTTTTTTTCAGCAGGAATGGCACCTGATTGATTCTTTGACCGGTTTTAGGATCTAGTTCGTACTGGTACAAAATCTCGTCGTCGCGGGGCACGCTGCCCTTGAGCGCGGCAGTGACATCATTGTCTTCATCCACGAGTTTGAATTCCAGCAGGGCGGTTTTCCCGATCAAGTCTTTGGCCCGCTCGGTTTCTTTGACCCCCGGCAACTGAACGAGGATACGGTTTTCCCCCTGGCGCCGGATGTCCGGTTCGCTGACACCGAACTGATCGATACGGTTGCGGATGGTTTCGAGGGCCTGCCGGACGGCAAGGTCTTTGATGTGATCGATCTCGGATTGCGGCAGGCGGAGAGTGATCGTGGTGGCCTCGCCCTCGCTTTTGCGAGTTGTTTCGAGGCCACGATACTCTTTGTTCAAAAGGGCATCGAACTTGTCAAGGTTTTCCTTGTCCGGCAGCTTGACCTCGATTTTGGTGCCTCCCGGAATGCTCAGGCCGATTTGACGGATACGCTCTGCTTTCATGAAGGTCCGCAGCTCCTGACCGATCCGTTCGATGTTGTTTTCGACGGCTTTTTCCGTTTCGACCTCGAGCGCCAGATGCATGCCCCCCTGGAGGTCCAGGCCGAGGTTTATCTTCTTGTGCGGCCACACGCCGGGTGCTAACGACGGCAGGAGGTAGACCACCGCAATCAAGATGACTGCCAGAACGAATATCCACTTCCAGGAAAAATTCTTCAACAATCCGTTCCTTTCTGTGTAGGATGGACAAAAAACTGCTGACGGCCTGAAACCGAAGGCTTTTTCAGCGATCTGCCGGCAGAAAGCAACCCATCGTGCAGGCGGCCCCGCCCGGCGAAAAAATCTTTGTCAGAGGTGCACGCTTGAGCATCCTCAATCGGGCGCAGAACGATCCAATCTTCCAATGAACCGAAGCAAAACAGCTTTAGTCCGAATGGCTCCGATCAAGACCCTGTTCGGCAATCACGGCGTCAATCACGCCCACGGCGTGGTCGAAGCGTGGCAGGTCTGCGATACTAACCGGTGCGGCTTGTTCGAATGCGCCCCCACGTCACTTCTTGATTTCCTTGTCGTCGTGTAAAATTGCGGATTCTCGAATCTGAAACCGAGCGGTGTTTCCCGAGAATCCGCAGAGGGACGCTGTTTCGGATCGACCGGCAGCCGGGGGATCAGGTCTTTTTCTCAACCGGTTCCTGCGCTGCGGCTTGAA
>JAQAZR010000156.1:0-6514 GCA_032127235.1 Deltaproteobacteria bacterium | reverse complement strand
AATAAACCCCCTCATTTTACCACTCCCACCTTTTTGACGGCCCGCTCGATCTGTTCCAGCCGCGCTGCCAGGCTACCCGTAAAACCGATCGAAAGCCGCACCAGTCCGGGTGACAATCCGATCTTGTGCTGGTCTTCGGGTGGAACCTCAGAAGAAGTAGATGAACTCGAGCAGGAAATCAACGTATCATAATATCCGAGCGACACGGCGATATATCCGAAACGCTCTTCGTTCTGAAGAACATCCATCAGGTCTTCGGCTCTCGCCCGGGTGCCACAGTCGATGGTCAGCATACCGCCGTAACCATAGCCCTCATTGATGAGCCGGCTCATGAGCCGGTACTGCGGATGGGAGGGAAGGCCGGGATAGGCGATGTCAACCCCTATTTCTTTCAACCTGGCGGCGATAATCATGGCGCGGGCGCCGTGTTCGCGCATTCGCAGAGCCAGGTGCGGCAGTCGTTGAATGATGTCGTAGGCGATGCGCGGATCCATGGTCGGGCCCAGGAGCATGACGCGCCCGGTATGCAGATCCATGAGTTTGTGCACGAACGGTTTGGCGGCACAGATGGCCCCGGCAATCGCGTCACTGGCGCCGTTTACGAATTTTGTCAGCGAATGGACAACAATGTGGGCACCCAGCTGGGCCGGTGATATGATGACCGGCGTAAAAGTGTTGTCCACCACGAGCGTCAGATCGTGCGTTTTCGCCAGGTCGGCCAGAGCCGGTATGTCGGCGACTTTCAGGGTGGGGTTGCCGACCGCTTCGGTGTAAATGACGCGCGTTTTTTTCGTGATCGCTGATTCGAAGGACTGCGTATCGGTCGGATTCACAAAGGTCGTGTTGATTCCCATCTTGGGGAACAGTTCCCTGAGCAAAGCGTGGGTGCCGCCGTAGACCGTATCGCTGGAAACGATGTGATCACCGGTTTGACACAGCTGCAACAGTGTGCATGAAATTGCGGCCATGCCGCTGGCCGTGCAGACGGCGGCCTCGGTGCCTTCCATGGCGGCAAGATAGCGGGCCAGGACATCGACGGTGGGGTTGAAGTGGCGGCTGTAGAGAAAACAGCCGTCTTTTTCCGGTCCCCGGAGACCTTCGAAGATTTCGGGCATGATGCGCGGATCCATGACCGTAAAGGTCGAAGACCGTGATACCGAAGGCGTCACACCGCCGTGTTCGCCGAATTCGCGGCGCGCATTCCACATGGCTTGTTCGGGATTGAATTTTTGCATGACGGGCCTCTACAATAAAAAAAAGATGGCGCGAAGATCCGGAATCGGATGTTTTTATGGAGTTTGCATCAATAGAAATAACGAAGGGCGGGAACGGGGTCAAGAAGTTTCCTCGAAGCGGTGTTTAAAGACGACCGCTTTATGGGGAAAAACGTGATGGTGACCACCCACGAATTATCTGAAGCGACCCCGTGCAATCCGTAAGGCGCTGCCGTCGCGTTTGTTGTCCGCCTTCGGTGTAATCGACGTCGAGATTGCAGAGCGGTGCCATTGATGGACAAAAAGCAGACGGTCATGAGGCCGATGTCGGTGTGACGACATACAGATACAGCTCGCGGGGACCGTGCGCGCCATGTACCATTGTCAGCTCGATATCGGCTGTTTTGCTCGGGCCGCTGATCAGGGTCAGGCAGTTGGCCAATCCCCAGTCCGGCGGTTTGCCGTCGTATTTCAGATAGGCGTAGAGCTCGGGCAGGTTGCGGATGATCTGGTTCAACTCGATGACGGCCACGTGGATGGAGGGCAGCAGAGAAACGGACCGATCCCTGCCCGGCACCGTTTTCATCACCAGAGTGGCGGTTTCGGCCAAACAGTAGTCGGCCGACGTGATGCCGATAAATGCGGAACCGACCCGACTGCGAAAAAATGACCGTTCGTTCGTGCTCTCCGGTGCACCGTTTGTCTGGCGCGGCGAATAGACCGGCACCTTCTGAGGGGCCAGAATTTCAGGCAGATCGAGACGGTCGATCAACGGATGCCGCCAGACGGCCACGGACTTCGGCCCCTCCCACTCGGGGGCCTTTTCCGCAACCAGCGCGGCAATAGCGGCGGCGGTGTCGCTTGGGTCTTTCGTCGGTATGACGTTCAAATTGAGTGGTTTGCCTTGCGCGATCAACTGTTGCAGCAATATCAACCGGTCTGCCTCGGTTCTGGCGCGGGCCCGCTTCACGATCTCCCCGGGCCCGTGGCCGGGGCGGGCGGCAAAAACCCTCCTCCGCCGTTGCTCAGGCATTTCCGCGTTTCCCAGTGCGGCTGTCACGCGCCCGATGAAATCGTGTTGGGTCGCCATCATTTACCAGATAAGCCTTTATTCCAGCGATCCATAAAGGATGTTAGCGCCAGCGGTTTCAAATCCCGACTGCGAGTCCAGCCCGCGAGAGGAAACGGCAGGCGGTGAATCATGCCGTCGGCGCCGGTGAAAGGCCGCTGCAGCATGTTGGCTGTTCGTATCAATCCTGCGTATGCCCGGCGATTGCGAATGGCGGCGGACCAGGCCTTGTAAACCGCTTTTTCGACGGTGACACTGCCTCCGGTGGTCCGGTCCGAAACGCCCCGGACCAGACGGGCGCGCAGGGCCAGCAGCATCCGCGGCAGGTCTATGTCAACCGGGCAGGCATCCTTGCAGGCGCCGCAAAGGGTTTCGCCCAGAAAAAGATCCCTGGCGCGCTCGATGCCGATCAGCAACGGCGTCACCACGGCGCCGACCGGGCCGGAATAGGCGAACCCGTAAGCGTGACCGCCGATTTTACCGTAGACCGGACAGACATTGAGGCAGGCCGCACAGCGGATACAGCACAGGATTTCGCGAAATTCGGGATCCGCCAGGATTTTCGAGCGGCCGTTGTCGATGATGATCAGGTAAAAGGCCTCCGGACCGTCCATCTGTCCGGCCTGGCGCGGGCCGCCGATGTAACTGATGTAACCGGCCAGATGCTGGGCGGCGGCCCCGCGGGACAGCAGACGGAAGAGAATATCGTGATCTTCCAGACGGGCCGTGACCCGTTCCATACCCATGAAGGCCACATGGACCCGGGGCAGGGTCGTGGCCATGCGGATGTTGCCCTCGTTGGAAACGGTGGTGATATGGCCGGTTTCGGCGCAGGCCAGGTTGCACCCGGAAATCCCCATGTCGGCCGTCAGGAATTTCTGCCGCAGGGCCGTGCGGGCCGTGCGGGTCAGGGTCGGCGGATCGTTGGTATAGGCGATGCCGAGCTTTTCGGCAAAAAGCCGGCCCACCTGTTCCCGCGTCTTGTGGATCGCGGGTGCGATGATGTGCGAAGGGGACTCACCAGCCAGCTGGATGATGTATTCGCCCAGGTCGGTTTCGGTCACCTCGATGCCGGCGGCTTGAAGGGCCGGGTTCAACCCGATTTCTTCGGTAACCATCGATTTGCCCTTGACCACTTGTTTGACATCGTGTCTGCGGGCGATGTCGATGCAGGCGGCCACCGCCGCCTGCGCGTCGTCGGCGAAAATGACCTGCCCCCCGTTTTTACCGATGTTATCCGCCAGGGTTTCCAAGAGGATGTCGAGGTTCTCCACCGCCTGCATGCGCATGTCGTGCGCCGTGCGGCGCAATTCGGGCCCTTCGGGGAGTTCGCGATACGCCCTCGCCGTGCCCTTGCCCAACCGGTCCTGAACGCTCGCCAGAGCGGACTGCAACACGCGGTCTTTGATCGCCTTGCGGGCTTCTGATTTATAGTTTTCGGTAGTGATGCGGCTCATCGGAGATCAAGCTTCTTCCAAGACTCAGCGGTTTTACTTTCAAAGGTCCGGGTGCACGGTTTACGGTTCAGGGTTTAAGGTTCAAGGATTTAACGGTTCAGCGGTTTATATATCAACCATGAGCTTTGAGCCGTGAACCCTGAACCAATCAGTTTTTTAGCTTCCGGCCAGCAGCTGGGCGATGTGCAGAACCCTGACCGGTGATTTCATTCGGCTGAGTCGTCCCTGGATGTTCATCAGGCAGCTGATGTCAACGCCCGTGACGGCGTCGGCTCCGGTGGCGATGATGTTGTGCACCTTGTCATCGACCATGGCCGTCGAAATTTCCGGATATTTTACTGCAAACGAGCCGCCGAATCCGCAGCACCGGTCCGAGTCCTTCATTTCGACGAATTCGAGGCCGGCTACCTTCGCAATCAGCCGGCGGGGCTGCACACTGATGTCGAGGGCGCGCAAAGCCTGGCAGGAGTCGTGCAGGGTGACCCGGCCGTCGAAACATGCGCCGAGTTCCTCAACCCCCATCACGTCCACCAGAAACTGCGTCAGTTCGAAAGTTTTATCGCCCACCGCTTCGGCGCGTTTACGCCAGGCGGGAGAGCCGCGAAAGAGGTCCGGATAGTACCGGCGGACCATGTGAACGCAAGAGCCCGACGGGCAGACGACAACCTCCGCCTTTTCGAAGATTCGGATGAACCGCTCGGCGGCGACCCGGGCCTCCTGCCGGTAGCCGGAATTGAAGGCGATTTGCCCGCAGCAGGTCTGATCTGCGGGGCAGTCGACAGCCAGGTTCAGCTTCCGGAAAATTTTTACCACGGCCTCGCCGACTTCGGGATAGAGACCGTCGACCAGACACTGGACAAAAAGCGTTACTATCTTGGGGGTGTTTATCATTGTCCTAAATCGAATCGATCTGCTCGATCCGGGAGCACCGGTGCTGCGGTCATTTAATATGCCGGTGCCGGTTTTTCGGCCGATAACCGGTTGCAAGATGCCATCCCTCGTTACATAATGCGAAGGTACTGGTCAAGGTCCAAGTTCTCTCCACAGCAGAAAAGCGAGGTCAAGATGCCGGCTCAATCGAATCCTTTGCGTGAGCTGATCGACGGTCACGCTCACTTGAATGAAATAGATGATATCGAGGGGGCTCTGGGAAGGGCCGCAGCGGCCGGTGTGGTGCGAATCGTCGCTGTGGGTATGGATATGGTCTCCAATTGCAGGATTCTGGAACTCGCCGCTGCCTATCCCGGTCTGGTGCTGCCGTCCGTGGGATTTCACCCTTGGTCGATTTCGACCGAAAAGATCGAGGCGACCCTGGCTTTTCTGAGAACGCACCTGGCGTCCTGCACGGCCTTGGGTGAAGTTGGACTCGACTACAAGGCCAAGGTGAAAAAGGCGGTCCAGTGGGAGGTTTTTGCACGCGTCCTCGACCTGGCGGCAGAATTCAAAAAGCCGGTGATCGTGCATGCCCGCTTTTCCCACCAAAGATGCCACCGGATGGTTTCTGCGGCGAAGATTAAAAAGGCGGTTTTTCACTGGTACAACGGCCCCTTAGACCTTTTGGAGAAGATCATTGCCGACGGGTATTTCGTGTCCTGCACTCCGGCACTGGCCTACAGCGTCCACCACCAGGCCGCTATCCAGCAGGCCCCGCTGGAGCGTATCCTCATCGAAACCGACTGCCCGGTCGAATACCAGGGAAAGGTGTCCGAACCGGCCCACCTGATCGACACCCTGACGCACCTCAGCCGGATAAAAGACCTGCCGATCGAGCAGGTCGCCCGGATCACCACCGCCAATGCCGGAACGTTTTTCGGCATCCAATAGATTCAGTCGACGGCAGCCGACGATTTTTGGCAATGGAATCGAGGATTTTTTGATCTTCGTTCTGGCGCGCGTGAAAACGACAATCATTATACAATCGTTGGGCACAGTGTCGAGAAAACCACCCTTAATTTTGACAGTTGACCTGTTTATGGACTATATCAAAAAACAAAGGTTTGATTCTTTTATTTAAGAATGGAGAGGTTAACCCAAAAGATGAAGAATACAAATTTTTCCTGCAGTCAGTGCAGCAAAACCTGGCAGAAGAGCGGCTTAACCAATTGCTGGAGCAATGATCCGGAAACCATTCCAAAACCAGGCAATTGTCCTTCAAAGCACCACCTGGAGGTGATCCAGGAATGTTTTGAACTGTACAAAGGCGACAGCGATGATGCCAAAATTGCCCAGGTGGCGGCCAAAGTGGAAGGCCTCTGCTATCAGCCGATGCCGGGAAGCGAAGCGGTGCATGCTCGTTGGACCAGGGTGGAGGACACCATCGCCTTTGCCAAACTCATGGGCTACGAAAAAATCGGCATTGCGACCTGTATCGGTCTGCTCGATGAGACCAACAGGCTGGCGGCAATCTTCAAAGCTCAGGGTTTCAGACCGGTTAGCGTCTGCTGCAAGGCCGGCAGCATCGATAAGCTGGAACTGGGGTTGCAAGAGTCCAACAAGGTCCGGCCGGATACCTTTGAACCGGCCTGCAATCCTGTGGCCCAGGCCAAACTCCTGAACAGGGCCCAGACCGATATGAACGTTATTGTTGGCCTCTGCGTCGGTCATGACATGTTGTTCAGTAAATACTCGGAAGCGCCGGTCACAACGCTGGTTGTCAAGGACCGGGTCACTGGCCATAATCCGGTGAGTGTCCTATACGGCCAGAATTTCTATTACAAAAGGCTCCAGGTCCAACCGGTTGAGGTTGAAGAACGGGGTATTCCTGCAAAGCATTC
>JAQAZR010000155.1:0-3972 GCA_032127235.1 Deltaproteobacteria bacterium | reverse complement strand
GCAGGGTTGGTATTGATCCCCTCGGTGCCCTCCCCGTCCACTTCCGGCGATCTGAAGGAAATGTTCCGGCTGGCGAGCCGTTTAGGACCCGAACTGGTGGAATCAGCCGCTCGAAGCGGTGCCGTATTTGCCTCGGTCACAAGAATGGACGGTGCCTTCGGTTTTAACGGACGGGGGATCGACCATCCTTTGCAGGGCGCTCTGGCCGGTCTAATTAAAACCGCCGCTGTCGAATGGGAAACCGTTCACTGCCGGGCCATCGATGTGGCGCCGGACTGGCCGGACACGGCTGCAGTGGCCGCCATGGTGGCCGATGAACTGCTTCATCACAGACAAGAAGACGCAGTTGAAATCGGACTGGACCAAAAGCGACGCAGCACTTTGGTGTTGGAAGATGCGCCGCTGCTGGCCGCCGAACCGTCAGTCCGGTCTTTGGAAACCGGTGATGTCGTGGTGATCTCAGGCGGCGCCAGAGGTGTGACGGCCGCCGTTGCCCTCGCGCTGGCGGTCGACACGCAGCCGAAACTGATACTGCTGGGACGCTCCCCGGCCCCCGAACCGGAACCCTTATGGTTGAGAGAGTTGACCGATGAGGCCGCCGTCAAGCGAGCGATTCTGCATCACGAGTTCAACGGCAATTCCACACCGGTCCAACTGGAATCCGCATTCCGTTGGCACATGGCCAATCGGGAAGTCGCAGCGACCCTGGCGGCGATACATAAAACCGGTTCTGAAGCTCATTATCACAGTGTCGATGTCCGGTTGGCCTCTGCCGTTCGCAGGGTAATCGATTCGGTCAGGGCGGCTCACGGGCCGGTCAGGGCGATTGTTCACGGGGCCGGTGTGCTCGAGGACCGCTTGATCGTGGACAAGAAGCCGGAACAATTCGAGCGTGTCTTCGATACCAAGGTAAAAGGACTCGAGAACCTTCTGGCTGCAACGACTCAGGACCCGCTGCGTCATCTGGTGCTGTTCTCCTCTGTGACCGCCCGGATGGGCAACCGCGGGCAGGCCGACTATGCCATGGCCAATGAGGCCCTGAACAAAATCGCCCAGCAATTTGCCGCCCGCCATCCGCATTGCCGTGTGAAGGCCGTCAACTGGGGGCCGTGGGAAGGCGGTATGGTGTCGGCCGGCCTTAGTCAAGAATTTCGTCGCCGCGGGGTCGAACTGATTTCCATCGCCAGCGGGGCACGACATCTGGTCGACGAGATGTGCCGGACCGATGATCCGGCCGTCGAAGTGGTGGTCGGCGCGACGCTTTCCGGTGTCAATGTGCGCGAGGTGCTTCCGGATGGCGCTACCCTTTCTGATATCTCCAAATCGGATGCCGCCGCCGGCCTGTCTCTTACCTTTCAACGCGATCTCGACATCGGAAATCATCCGGTTCTTCGCTCGCATGTGATCGGCGGTAAAGCGGTCGTGCCTTTGGCTCTGATGACCGAGTGGTTTGCCCATGGCGCCCTGCATGGGAATCCGGGGCTTTTGCTGCAAGGATTGGATGATATACGGGTCTTGAACGGTATCAAGCTCGATCGGGGGAAAAAACACATCCGGCTTATGGCCGGAAAAGCCCTCCGAAAACAAGGCGCCTACGAAGTGCCGCTGGAGTTGCGTGACGGCATCCACGGCAAGGTGGAAGTGATCCATTCCAGAGCCAGGGCGATTCTGGTCGATGAACTGCCGCCGGCACCGCCGTACCGCATCCCGGCGAAGCTCACCCGGCGATCCTACGACCGGACCATCGCGGAAGTCTACGACCTGATTCTGTTTCACGGACCCGATATGCGCGGCCTTCGTGAGATCACCCATCTGTCCGCCGACGGCATGGTGGCCAATGTCGCGCCGGCACCGGCACCCTCCGCCTGGGTAAAGGAACCGCTTCGGAACAGATGGCTGTCGGACCCGTTGGCCCTGGATGCGGCATTCCAGATGGCGACGATCTGGTGCTTCGAGGAAAAAGGCGCTGTTTCCCTTCCGAGCTACTGTGCCGCCTACCGCCAGTACCGCAGCCGGTTTCCGGCCGAGGGGGTTACGGCCGTTCTCGAGATCACGACGGCCGGCGATCACAAGATGCGGGGAACCGTTACTTTTCTTGACGCCGATGGCACCGTGGTAGCGCAGATGACCGGCTGTGAAGCCGTCATGGATCCCGCGCTGCAAAAAGCCTTCAGACCGGCTGCAGCTTAATGCTTCGATTCGCAAAAAGGAATTATTTCTTGATTTTTTTTTTTGCAGTTGTTCTATCATAAATTTGTTTAATCGGGCTGCCCAGACGGCCTGCCGGATGGGTCAACACCAACCCTGTTTGACAAAGGAGAATGAGTTTTGCCTGAAGGTACAGTGAAATGGTTCAACGATCGGAAAGGGTATGGCTTTATCCAAAAAGATGAAGGCGGAGATTTGTTCGTCCACCACTCGGCAATTTCCATGGAGGGCTTCAGAACGCTTGCTGAAGGTGAACGGGTCAGTTTTGAGATTGAAGATGGCGAGAGAGGTCCCGCAGCGAAGAACGTCGTCAAGCTCTAACCCGTTTCAGTTACCTAAAAAAAGACATCCCGCGGCAGTCCGCGGGATGTCTTTTTTTTACACGAGTATTTAAATAACTGATTTCAAAAGTCGAGAATGATTTCGCGATCCGGCGTAACAGCCGCAACGGGTATCATATCGATTTTGTCTTTTAAAAACGCTTCCGTCATCTGCTCGATAGTGCAGTATTCGCGCAGCTCGAAGTCGATGCCCAGTTCATCAGCCACCGCACGCCATAGATCGATACCGAAACCTTCCCAGAGGCCATCGGCGGTATTCATCGCGAACGGTGGTATATGTATATTGCAGCGACCAACATTATTTTGCCTTTTGACCCTGTTGATAACCTTGATCGTAAGCTGCTTCCTTGGACTTCTGATTCCTGTCATAAAGGTAACCGCCGCCGGCACCGACCGCCGCCCCTATGGCGGCTCCCCAGCCCGCATTGCCTGCAATGGCACCGACCACCGTCCCTGCTGCAGCGCCCATGGCGCTCCCACTGAGGGTCCGCTGTTCGGTATCCGACATGCCGGCACATCCCAAAAACGCCAGGCTGATCACCAGCATTACGACTATCGCCAGTTTTTTCATGGAGTCCTCCTCTCTAAAGCTCAATATGGTGAGCCATTATGTATGATGCCTTGTATGATACCGATCCAGTTCAACGCTCGCATGGCCATTTCTCTATCAAGAAACGAAATTCGGTCTCGACCGGCAACTCGTCCAGGTACTGCGGGTGGTCCTTGACCCATTGGATAAACATACCGATGGTTTCATTGCGGGAAGGCCGCGGATCGGGGGGACATACCAGTGGGAGGCCATTTGGTCCCGACACGCTCGCCGCGTAGTAATGAAAGGCCCCGACCAAGTACCCGTGACAAAAGTGAATGGCCTGCGAAGCCAGGGGTTCGTTATTTGGTGCGGTACACAGATCGATGAGGTCCTTTGTGGTTTTAACCTGAAAGTCTTCAACACTCACCTCACCGGCCAGACACGGACCGATCATTAGCGCTGCCAAAGTTAAACAGATAAGAATTTGCCTCATGATGCACGCCTCCTTTTTGTGGGATCCATTTTAAAAATGATCATTTCTTTTTTTTGCAGAGCATGCCGCCACGAGTAGAATGATTTCACATTGCTCAAACCGCTTCAAGCCAGTTCTCAACTTTCAGGCCCTTGATTCTTGAAAAATGGCGGATATTGGCTGTAACCACAATGTATTGATTCGCAAGGGCTGAGGCTGCAATCAGCACGTCTTCCAATCCTATACTCTCACCTTTTTTACGCAATTCAGCGAGGATGTTCCCGGCGCTTAAAGCTTCCCTTTCGGCGATGGGAACAATTTTGACCCTTGAAATAATCTATTGGGTAACTTTTTCCCAAAAAATTTCGGCATCTTCTCTTAGATCACTACCGTATCGCAATTCAATAATGCAGATACAT
>JAQAZR010000154.1:0-2658 GCA_032127235.1 Deltaproteobacteria bacterium | reverse complement strand
GGTCCACACTGGTATTACAATCTCGCCGAGCTCCGCCGCGAATACGGCGATTGGATAGACGACTACACCACACCCAAGCCCGGCCGATACCATGCCGGTTTCAAAGGCGGCCAGTTGTCCCAAGCCGGCTTCATCCTTGCGTTGATGGTTCGTTCCCTCGTCAATCGTGGCGGCTACGACGAAGAAGACTTTTGCCGCCGCATGGATGAAGAACTCTTTCCGCTTCTCGACGGCACACCGGCAAGCGGACCCGGCGGTTACACCAGCCAATCCATCCGTGAGGCCTGGAGACGGCGCGTGCAGCAGAAACTGCCCTGGGGGCAAACCGGCGGCCACGCGGACACCACCGAGGCCATCGAACGCACCCTTGCCATAGCCGTTCGCTACGCGCTCGATCCCGCCCGGCTCGCCGCGGCCGTCGCCGAGAACGCCGTCCTTACCCAGACCGATGACACCGTGGTATCGATGACGGTCGCCTACGGTGCGGTGTTGGGTCTTCTGGTTCAGGGGCATGCCCTCGACCCGAAACTGTCGGGAAAACTGATGGAGCTGGTCAAAAGCGGTGAATTGCCCTTTCACGCCGTGACCCGCGACAATCTTCAGCCGCCGCGCCCCGGCGATCCCGATCCGCCCCGTGCGAGCCGTTTTGCCTCGCCGGACGCCTTGCTTACGCCTTCCTACATGGCCGCAGCCGCGGCGGATCCGGAAATCCGCATAGAGCCGGCGTGGAAGGTGTCGATCGTCTACGGCATGCCCTGCGCCATCTACCACCAGCTGCCGGCCGCTTACTACCTGTCGGCCCGGTTCCGCAACGATTTCGAATCGGCCGTTCTCCACGCCGTCAACGGCGGCGGTCAAAACCAGGCACGGGCCATTCTCACCGGCGCCCTTACAGGTGCCCAGTCCGGTTTGTCGGGCATCCCCCGGCGCTTCATCGCCGGGCTCGAAAAAGCGGACGACCTCGGCAAGCTGGCTGCGGATTTGGCGTCAGAAGCCGCGAAACCCTGATAAATTTGGCCTGAAAGGTTAGTGGCATCGCCATCGTCAAGGAAACGGCATGCTGCATCAAGTCCCGCTTAATTTTGGGTTTGACCTTTTTTTTGAAAAGGTTCATTTTGGCCTGCATGAACCTGATTCCCAAAACCATCCGTGCGCAGATCATGATGGCCTTTTCGATCTGCTTCGTCTTCATGGCCGTTATCATCGCCGTGAACTACAACAATTTTAGACGTCTCTCGCGTTCCATGCAGCTTTTCGAACTGGCCGATGAGCTGAACTCTGCCATTCTTGAAATGCGGCGCTACGAAAAGAACTACTTCCTCTATCAGCAGGAATTCAGCTATGAAGAAAACATTACCTATACCAATCACCTGACCCTGACCCTCCAACGGGAGCAGGAAAGCCTGGTGGAGGCCATTGGTCGGGACAGCTACGCGCTCTTCGTCCAACACGCGCAGGATTACGCAACGAGGATGGCCCGCCTGCGGCAGGCTTCCTGTGACAAAGGGGGATGCACCGAACTGCAGGAGCAGATCCGCGGCAACGGTCAGAACCTGCTCATCCTGGCCGATCAACTGGTCACGGCCGAACGCAGAGCCATCGACCGCCTCACCCAGAATATGATTCCGTTGCCCCTGATCAGCCTGCTTCTGCTCGTGCTGCTGCTGGGATTCGTCATTTATGTGATCGGTGAAAAGGTCATTCGACCCCTGGCCCGAATCACCCGTGAATCCGAGGCCGTGGCTGAAGGTGCTTACCAGCGCATTACCGCGTATGGGGGTGATACCCGCAATGAAATCCATCGTCTGGTGGCCGCCATCAACCGCATGATGGCCGAGTTGGAGAAACGGCAGGAGCAGCTGATTCAATCCCGCAAGATCGCCTCGATCGGCACGTTGACGGCCGGGATCGCCCACGAAATCAACAACCCGGTCAACAACCTGTCGCTGATCCTGGAATCGTTGCTCGAAGACGGGGATGAGATGGACCCGGCCGAGCGAAAGCGCCTGTATCAGGAAGCCATGGACCAGGCCGATCGGACCAGCGAAATTGTCAAAAACCTGCTCGAGTTTTCCCGGGCCAGCCATCCACGGGCGGAAGAGGTCAACCTGGAGGAGATCGTCGATAAAACCGTGCGGCTGGTCAATAACGAGCTGAAACTGAACAACATCAAATTCTTCAAAGAGGTCAAAGACGGCCTGCACAATGCCCGCCTGGACCGCGGCGGCTTGCAGCAGGTTTTGCTCAACCTGTTCATGAACAGCATCCAAGCCATGGAAAGCGGCGGTGAGCTGAAGGTGGTGGTCGGTCCGGCGGAAATCCCCTCTGAAGTGCGGATCGACGTGGCGGACAACGGACCCGGCATTCCGTCGGAATACATGAACCAGATTTTCGATCCCTTTTTCACCACCAAGAAAGAGGGCATGGGAACCGGACTCGGCCTTTCGGTGAGCTACAACATCATCAAGCAGAACGGGGGCCGGATGGAAGTACAGAGCCGGCCCGGGCAGGGTACCTGCTTTTCCATTTTTCTGCCGCTGTCCGGCAGACTGAACATCCAGGGGTGATTGGATGGAGCGCTTCAGGATCGCCGTTATCGACGATGAACCCATCGTGGGCCGCGAGGTCAAACGGGGGCTTTCCAAGGAACCTTATGAG
>JAQAZR010000153.1:0-7219 GCA_032127235.1 Deltaproteobacteria bacterium | reverse complement strand
CAGACCAAACATCCGGTCACCCAGGCCCTGGTGTCCATGACCCAGACCTTTATCGATACGATTGTCGTGTGTACCATGACCGGCCTGGTGTTGATCCTCACCGGCGCCTGGGACAGCGGGAAAACCGGGGCGGAATTGTCCGCTTTTGCCTTTCAAAGCGGTATGCCCGGGGGCCAATATGTCGTTACCATCGGCTTGATCATGTTTGCCTATTCCACTATCTTGGGGTGGTGTTACTACGGTGAAAAGTCGATCGAATTCATTTTAGGAGAAAAGGCGGTCAAACCCTATCGCTACGTCTTTGTGCTGGTGGTGGGGGTGGGCGCGGTCGCCAAGCTGGATTTCGTGTGGTCGCTATCGGATACCTTTAATGGATTGATGGCCATTCCGAACTTGATCGGACTCCTGGCCCTTTCACCGGTCATTTACCGTGAAACCCGCGGATTTTTCTCAGAGTCGGGTGGGGGCGAAGAGCCCGTTCAGGTGCAAGAGGAAGAATGAACGCAGCCGTAATATTGCTGAACCAAAGGGGCCGGTCCATGAGAACCGGCCCCAAGAGATCAATAGCCAACGTCATCTTCGGGAACTGAATAACATCTTCATGAAACAGGAGGAAGCATTATGGCGGCAGAAATGAAAACCATTGACGGCAATACGGCGGCGGCCCATGTGGCCTATGCCATGAGCGACGTGGCGACCCTTTACCCGATTACGCCATCCACGCCCATGGGCGAAATAGCCGACGAATGGGCGGCCGGTGGGCGCAAGAACATCTACGGCCAGAGCCTGTTCGTGCGCCAACTTCAATCGGAAGCCGGTGCGGCCGGCGCCATGCACGGCAGCCTGGCGGCCGGGGCGCTGACCTGTTCTTTTACCGCCTCCCAGGGGCTGCTGTTGATGATTCCCAACATGTATAAAATGGCGGGAGAGCTTCTGCCCGGTGTGTTGCATGTTTCGGCCCGCGCCGTTGCCGCGCACGCGCTTTCCATCTTCGGGGACCACCAGGATGTCATGGCAGTGCGCCAGGCCGGCTTTGCCCTGCTTGCATCGGCATCGGTGCAGGAAGTCATGGATCTGGGGCTGGTGGCGCATCTTTGCGCGATTGAAGGCCGGGTTCCCTTTCTGCATTTCTTCGACGGATTCCGTACCTCGCATGAAATCCAGAAGATCGAAATGATCGCATACGACGATATGGCCCGCTTGGTGAACTGGGAAGCCGTGGCCGAATTCCGTGCCAGGGGTGCCAACCCGGAAAGTCCGGAATTGAGGGGCACGGCTCAGAACCCGGATATCTATTTCCAGGGGCGGGAAGCCGTCAATCCATACTATGCGAGAGTTCCTGCCATTGTCGGCCAATACTTGCAGAAGGTGGGTGATTTGACCGGTCGCCGATACAACCCCTTTGATTATGTCGGAGATCCCCAGGCGGAGCGTGTCATCATTTCGATGGGGTCATCGTGTGAAACCATCGAAGAGGTGGTCAATTATCTGACCGGCAGGGGCGAAAAGGTGGGCCTGGTGAAGGTTCGCCTGTATCGTCCTTTTATTTCCGAACATCTTTTTGCCGCCATACCGGCATCGGCGGAACGTATAACGGTTTTGGATCGCACCAAAGAGCCGGGTGCCGTGGGGGATCCGCTCTACCTGGACGTGTGTGCCGCCTTTGTCGAAAGTAAAAAAAAGATGCCACGGATTCTAAACGGTCGATATGGTCTCGGTTCCAAAGAATTTAATCCCGGCATGGTCAAAGCGGTCTTTGACAACATGACCGCGGAAGCTTCAAAAAACCATTTTACGGTGGGAATTGATGACGATGTGACGCACACTTCGCTGGCCGTCACTTCAGGATTCGATGTGGCCCCGGAAGGCACGGTCCAGTGCAAATTCTGGGGGCTGGGCGCCGACGGGACCGTAGGGGCCAATAAAAGCGCGATCAAGATCATCGGCGACAACACCGACATGTTTGCCCAGGCGTATTTTGCCTATGACTCCAAGAAATCCGGCGGGGTCACCATGTCGCATCTGCGGTTTGGCAAAACCCCGATCCGCTCGACGTATCTCATCGACGCGGCCGACTACATCGCCTGCCACAAGGACAGCTATGTCACTATCTATGACGTTCTGGAAGGGATCAAAGCCGGCGGAACCTTCCTGCTTAATTCTCCCTGGAGCCTGGCTGAGATGGAAGAAAAACTTCCGGCTGCGATGCGGCGCACCATCGCTGCCAAGAAGCTTAAATTCTACAATATCGATGCGGTCAAAATCGCCGGCGAAGTCGGCCTGGGGGGCCGGATCAACATGATCATGCAGACCGCTTTTTTCAAGCTGGCCAACGTTATCCCGGTCGAAGACGCCATCGCCTATCTCAAGGATCAGATCAAAAAGATGTTCGGCAAAAAGGGGGATGCAATCGTCAATATGAACGTCGCGGCCGTGGACAAAACCCTGGATAACCTGGTGGAAATCACATACCCCGCCGCCTGGGCCGAGGCTTCGGACAAACCCGGGCCGGCCGAAGACGAGCCGGCGTTCGTCACAAAGGTCTTGCGCCCCATGGTGGCCCAGCAGGGCGACAAGCTGCCGGTGAGTGCCTTTGCGCCGGATGGAATCTTCCCGGTGGCCACGACCCAGTATGAAAAACGGGGTGTTGCCTTTATGGTACCGGAATGGGTCATGGACAACTGCATCCAGTGCAACCAGTGCGCCATGGTCTGTCCCCACGCCACCATCCGCCCCCTGCTGTTGACGGATGAAGAGGTGAAAGGGGCGCCGGCGGGTTTTAAGGCCAAAAAAGCCCTCGGCAAAGAACTCAAAGAATATCACTTCCGCATTCAGGTCTATCCCCTGGACTGCATGGGCTGCGGCAACTGCGCGGACATCTGCCCGGCCAAGAAGAAGGCCCTGGTCATGAAACCGCTGGACACCCAGACGGCGCTTCAGGTGCCTTGTCAGCAGTATACCGCAACCCTCCCGGTGCGGGATAATCTTCTGAAGCGCACTTCTCTCAAAGGCAGCCAGTTCTGCCGGCCGCTGCTCGAGTTCTCAGGGGCCTGTTCAGGCTGCGGGGAGACGCCCTATGCCAAGCTCCTGACTCAGCTTTATGGCGAGCGGATGGTCATCGGCAATGCTACCGGCTGCAGTTCCATCTGGGGCGGCAGCGCACCGGCCATCCCTTACTGCGTCAATCAGGACGGGTTTGGCCCCACCTGGGGCAATTCGCTCTTTGAAGACGCGGCCGAATTTACCTACGGTATGTTTCTGGGCGCCCTTCAGCAGCGGCGCAAATTGGCGGACCGGGCCAAAGAGGCCCTGGCGGCCGGCACGGTGCCGCAGGAGGCCAAAGAGGCCCTTTCCGGCTGGCTGGACAACATGCAGGCTGCCGAGGGGTCCCGCAAATACGGCGACCGACTCAAAGCGCTTCTGCCGGCGCACCGCGACAATCCACTATTAAGTGAAATCGCGGCCCTGTCCAAGCTGTTTACCAAGAAATCCTACTGGATTTTTGTCGGCGACGGAGCGGCCTATGATATCGGCTTCGGCGGCATCGATCATGTGCTGTCAACCGGCGAAGACATCAATGTGATCGTTTTCGACACCGAGGTGTATTCCAACACCGGTGGTCAGTCCTCCAAGGCGACGCCCACCGGCTCCGTGGCCAAATTTGCAGCTTCCGGCAAGAAAACCGCCAAAAAAGACCTGGGTGCCATTGCCATGTCCTACGGTTATGTCTACGTTGCCAATGTGGGAATGGGGGCCAACAAGCAACAGCTCATCAAGGCCGTTACCGAAGCCGAATCCTATGACGGACCCTCGCTTATCATGTGTTACGCTCCCTGTATCAACCAGGGGATAAAAAGGGGCATGGGCAAAAGCCAGGAAGAGACCAAACTCGCCGTCCAGAGCGGTTACTGGCCGCTTTACCGGTATAACCCCGCATTGAAGGCCGAGGGTAAAAATCCCTTTTCCCTGGATTCCAAGCAACCCGATGGAAGCCTGCAGGAATTTCTATCCGGTGAAGTTCGATACGCGTCCTTGAAAAAATCATTCCCGGATGAGGCCAAACGGCTCAATGCGCGCCTGGAAGAAGAATACAATGAGCGCTATGAAAACCTGAAGCGGCTGGCCGAAGAAAAACTCCCGGCCGAGGCGGCGGAAGAATCTGAATAGCGGAATTTCCATCGGTCATCCCATCGGTTGTACCGGCACCCGCATCGTCCTGACCCTGATGGGCGAGATGGTGCGAAAACACCATGATCTGGGCCTTGCCACCCTCTGCATCGTCGTCGGCCAGGGCATGGCCACGGTTTTGGGAAAAGTGTAGGAGGCATTTTATGGCAATCGGAAGTTATTGGGCAGACGATTATGTCGAAAAGAAAAAAAGCGTTCAAGAGGCCATCGGTTTGATTCGCTCGGGCCAGCGAATTTTTATCGGTTCCTATTGCGGCGAGCCCCAATGCCTGGTCAGGGGGCTCGCCGAGGTCGCCCAGCGCTTCAGCAATATCGAAATTATTCGCCTGATGTCCCAAGAAACCACCCCCTTGTACTTGATCGCCAACAAAACCCAGGATCAAAGCCTGGGTATCCGGTCATTTTATCTCGGATCGGCCAGTTCCGGTGCGCTGGCAAGAAACATGCGCTTTTACACACCGGTGATCATGTCCGCGATACCCCAGCTCTTCACCAGCAGAAGGATCCCCCTCGATGTGGCCCTGGTCCAGGTCAGCCCGCCGGATGATTTTGGCTGGATGAGTCTGGGGGTTTCGGTGGATGTCACCCTGGCGGCTGCCCTTAGCGCCGACCGGGTGATTGCCCAGGTCAATACGAAGATGCCCATGGTGCTCGGCCGGAGTTTTATCCATGTCAATGATGTGGATGCCGTCGTCGAGCACGATGAGGATCTCCTGACCATCTCTCCGGTTCCGAAATCAGAGCCGGCCAATCTCATCGGTCGGCATATCGCCCGGCTGATAGAGGATGGTTCAACCCTGCAGATCGGCCTGGATGCCGCCTCCCAGGCAACCGGCCAGGCCTTGTCGGACAAGAATGATCTGGGGATCCACTCACAGTTCCTCACCGAGGATATCATGCATCTGTACTCCAGGGGTGTTGTCAACAACCGCAGCAAAGGCTACAACAACGGCAAAATGGTCGCCAGCTGTGCCGTTGGAACGCAAGCCCTGTATGAGTTCCTGCATGTCAATCCGGCGGTGGACTTTTATCCCTCCGATTACGTCAATGACATCGATATCATTGCCCGTCACAACAAAATGGTTTCCATGAACGTGGCGCAGGGCATGGACCTGGCCGGTCAGGTTTCCTGCGATGCCGTGGCCTACACCCTTTTTGCGGGGGTTTCAGGCATTCCAGACTTTGTCAGGGGGTCGAACCGTTCCCCCGGGGGAAAATCAATCATCATGCTCCACTCGACCACCGATGACGGCAAAACCAGTCGGATCGTGCCGCTGCTGAACAATACGATCGTCACCGTTCCCAGGGACGACGTGCGCTATGTCGTAACGGAGTACGGGGTGGTCAATCTTTTCGGAAAAAGCACCCAGGAACGGGCGTTGGCCATGATCAGCATCGCCCACCCCGATTTTCGGGATGAGCTGTTGCATAAAGCCAAACAATTGGGCCTGATCGGTGCCGAACGGAGTTTAGGTGAATCGGTCCACGGCATCTATCCGGTTAAAATTGAGGAAACCATCGTCATTGACGGTGAAAAGATTATTTTGCGACCGGCGAAACCGGTTGACGAAAGAAGGATCCAGGAACACTTCTACCACCTGGATCGACAAGACATCGTTTCGCGGTTCTTTCATGAAAAGAAACGCTTTGTGCGTGATGATGTGGAAGTCATGAGCCAGATTGATTACATCCGCAATCTGACCATTGTCGCCGTCGTGGGAGAGTTCGGTTTTGGCCGCGTGGTGGGTGTTGGAGAGTATTATCTCGATGAAGCGAAAAATCTAGCGGAAATCGCCTTTTCGGTCAGCAAGGACTATCAGGGCAAGGGGCTCGGTGGGATTTTAATCCGCAAGCTGGCCGAAGCCGCCCGGGAAAACGGTATATCCGGCTTGTTTGCCATCACATCACCGCAAAACCAACGCATGATAAAGCTTTTCAAGACATTGCCGTACAAGGTCGTTTCGGTTTTGGGGGATGATTTGCTGCTGAACTGCCGCTTTGACGAACCCGCCTGACGACGTCTCTACCCTTACAGAATAGGAGAATTGCTTATGCACGCGCTCGATGCCATTTTCTCACCGCAATCGGTCGCCGTTGTCGGCGCCTCGACCACACCCGGCAAGGTGGGACATGACATTTTCGCCAACATTTTGCGCGGCGGCTACACCGGCACCCTCTATCCGGTCAATCCCAACGCCAAATCGATTTTATGTGTGCGGGCCTATCCGTCGGTAAAAAAAATACCCGATCAAGTGGATCTGGCCATGCTCATTCTCCCCCCCCGGCTGGCCCTTGAAGCCGTCAAAGAGGCGGCCGAATCGGGGGTTAAGGGGATTGTCATCGTTTCGGCCGGATTCCGTGAAGTGGGTGAGCGCGGCGCCGAGATCGAAAACCGGATCGTTTCGATCTGCAAAGAAGCGGGCATCCGACTGGTCGGCCCCAACTGCCTGGGCGTCATCAATCCATTGCCTGAGGTGCGGCTGAATGCCAGTTTTTCGGCGCGCATGCCAAAGCCCGGTAAAATTTCTTTTATATCCCAAAGCGGCGCCTTGTGTACGGCCGTTCTGGATTTTGCCGCCGACCGGGACTTCGGGTTTTCAAAGTTTATCTCCATCGGCAACAAAGCCGACGTGGACGAGCTGGATCTATTGCGCTATCTGCACGAGGACCCGAACACCGAGGTCATCATGATCTACCTGGAAGAACTGCGCCGGGGACCCGAATTTGTCGAAACGGTAAAAGAAATTACGTCCGGCTATCGCAGAACGCCGGTGTTGGTGATCAAATCCGGCCGGACCGTGGCCGGCGCGGCGGCGGCCGCCTCGCATACCGGTGCACTGGCCGGATCCGAAGCGGTTTACGACGCGATTTTCAAGCAAACCGGTATCATTCGTGCGGAATCAATCCACGAGCTTTTTGATTTTGCGAGCGCCTTTGCCTATAAAGAGGAGAGCGCCCTCGGCAAGCTGCGCCGAAAGGTTCCCCACGGGAACCGGGTGGCCATCATCACCAATGCCGGTGGACCGGGAAT
>JAQAZR010000152.1:0-2534 GCA_032127235.1 Deltaproteobacteria bacterium | reverse complement strand
GATCTTGAGCGCGTTTTTCTCGAGCCGCCGGGCAACTTCACCGATCAGCCCCCGAGCCACACCGTCCGGTTTAACAATCGAAAGAGTTCTGTCCATCATGTTCATCCTTTTCATCAACCGGCCGCCGTCCTGCCGGCGGGCTGTGTCATTACTGTAAGCGTTTACAGGGTGCCGTAAATGCAGGGCGTCGGGCGCGCAGACGTACTTTTGCACTTCAAGTGTCCGACAACACAGCAGATGCGGTGCCCCGAGAACGCTTACAAAAAAAACTTTTCCAGGCAGGCCGAGCAGGCCCTCAGGCAGGCGGGCGGCACAAACAGCGCCGGGCACGCTTGGCTTCAGGCCCAAATACCAAATGGGCGGCGGCAAGTCAACACGAGCCGCGACGCCCAGCGGTCCTGGGTATATTTGTGCGGGGAGCCGGGTGACCGCATTTGCGTACGAAAATAGAATCAGACCCGCAAAAAGAAATTTGAAATTTGAAACTCAGAACCCGGGTCCCTGAACCCAAGAGGTTCCATGTTCACCGTTCCCCGTTCAGGGTTTATGGATTGAAGCGATATAGGTTCAAACCCTAAACCTTCAGTTGACAAAAAAAGAGCTAAATTTTATCATTTTTAAAACTATGGTTACTGCAACTATGATCAGCACCTTCAGAGGAGAAAGCCGCATGCCGATTTACGAGTTTTACTGTGATAGCTGCAACACGATCTTCAATTTCTTTTCCAGGACCGTCAACACCAACAAGAAACCGAAGTGCCCAAAATGCAACAAAAAGGACCTTCAACGCCGGATGTCCGCCTTTGCCATCGCCGGCAAGGCCAAAGAGGGCGATGGCCTGGACGACCTGCCGTTCGATGAAAGCAAAATGGAGCAGGCCATGGGCATGCTGGCCGGCGAGGCTGAAAAAATCAGCGAAGACGATCCGCGCCAGGCCGCCAACCTCATGCGCAAGCTGACCGACATGACGGGCATGAAACTCGGTGATGGGATGCAGGAAGCGCTGAGCCGCATGGAACGGGGGGAAGACCCGGATAGAATCGAGGCTGAGATGGGCGATCTGCTCGAAGGTGAAGACCCGTTTCTGATGCCGGCCAAGAAATCGATCGGCGGCCTCTCGGCGACAGCGCAACCGGCCAGGGATGAAAAACTCTATGATCTGTGACGATAGGGCGAAATGATGAGGCAGCGAATGACCACCGAGGTTCGGGACAGAATCGACATCCGGCGAGGCGACATCACGCGGTTGGCCGTCGATGCCATCGTCAATGCCGCCAACCCGTCACTGTTGGGCGGCGGCGGTGTCGACGGAGCCATCCACCGGGCCGCCGGACCGCAGCTTCTGGAGGCGTGCCGCACCATCGGTGGTTGTCCGACCGGTGAAGCCCGCATTACCGGAGGCTACAATCTGCCGGCTCGCTTCGTGATCCACACGGTCGGTCCGGTTTACCACCGCACGACACCGGAAAAGGCCGCAGGGCTGCTGACGCGCTGCTATGAGAACAGTCTCGCCCTGGCGGCGCAAAATGGTGCCGAAGAGGTTGCTTTTCCCGCGATCAGCTGCGGTGTCTACGGGTACCCGATCGAAAAAGCCTGCCGGGTGGCGATCGACACCACCATCCGCTTTCTGGAAACCGACACGGTCGTCAAAAAAGTCATATTCGTTCTTTTTTCAGAGGGAGACCGCAACGTGTACGCCGATTATCTGGCCCGACCCGGAAATATTTCGGATTGACAAATACGAGCGGTATAATTAAGTTACCAGCGCTGATAAAATAAACGAAATGCGATTGAGCAGTTCGATTTGATGCATAAGGAGGACAAAAATGGTTGAGGTCACAGAAGCGGCAACGCGGCAGATCAGTGAATATTTCAAGGGACGGGAAGTTTCTCCGATCCGGATCTTTTTAAATGAGGGCGGGTGAGGTGGACCTTCGTTGGCTATGGCTCTGGACGAGCCGAAAGAAACCGATGAGGTTAAAGCCGTCGACGGATTTACCTATGTCATCGACAAAGAATTTTTAGAAAAAGCTCAGCCGGTTAAAGTCGACTTCATCGACTACGGCTTCAGACTGACCAGCAGCATCAAAATCGACTCGGGCTGCAGCGGCTGCGGCTCCGGTTCTTGCGAGGTCTGATTTTTTAAGATAATTAAGGGGCAACACCTCGAGATGTTGCCCCTTTTCTATTTCCTGCTCGGTCGCGACTCCCCTTCTTACCGATGCACAAGCCCATAATCGGCAGATTGTGTTATCGTTGACGATTCCGCGTCTGCTCAAAACGGCCTGCTGCCTGCCATCGACTCCCGGCCGACAATTCTTCTCCGGTAACTGCCGGCCGCCGCAATCAACGGATCGAAAGCGACACGGAGGACGCGCATGACCAGAACGGAATTTTCCAGTCCGGTCAACTTGAGTGCCGAGGATCTCAAGGCATTCATGGAGACGCACATCGAAAAGCACTACCGCCTCATCGACGTCCGGCAACCGGCCGAATACCGTCACGGACATATACCGGGAGCTGTGCTGGTGCCC
>JAQAZR010000151.1:0-4991 GCA_032127235.1 Deltaproteobacteria bacterium | reverse complement strand
GGTGGCCTGACCGTCAAGTCGCGCGCATACGTCGCACGGTTTAATTTCTCAGGGGCCGACCAGCAGAAACGGATCGGCATGCTTTCCGGCGGCGAGCGCAACCGGGTTCATTTGGCCCGGATGCTGAAGCAGGGTGCCAATGTTCTGCTGCTTGACGAACCGACCAACGATCTGGACGTCAACACCTTGAGGGCACTGGAAGAGGCCCTGGAGAATTTTGCCGGCTGTGCCGTGGTCATCAGTCACGATCGCTGGTTCCTGGATCGTATCGCGACCCACATTCTGGCCTTTGAAGGCAACAGCCGTGCGGTGTGGTTCGAGGGGAATTATTCGGACTATGAAATCGACCGGCGCAGCCGGTTGGGTTCGGCTGCCGACCAGCCCCACCGGATCAAATACCGGCAGTTGACCCGGGAGTGAGGGCTTAAGAAAATAGAAACTTGGGTAACCTGGCAACTCAGAACCCGAACATGCAAACAGCGGTGGCGCTTCCAACCGGATAAACGGAAATGCAAAGGAGAAAATTCTCATCCCTTTATAAAAGGGAGGTCGAGAGGGATTTTAAAATTTGATTGTCTTTATGAATCAGAGGATTGAACCGATGGCTTCAGACCGGCGGCGGAAAACCGTCACCGTCGCGGAGGAAATCGTCATAGTTCCAGAAGGGTGCCGGTACCTCCTCCGGTCCTGCGGGCCAGAGCCAGCCGGCCGGGAGCGGACAGACCAGTCGCAACGGCGTTTTGAGGGTCGGATGCATCACGATGATCTCCCTGGCCAACAGTGCGATCTGGCGGTCTTTCAGGGGGCTGCCGGCACCGTAGCGCACATCCCCTACAATCGTGTGACCGGCATGGGAGAGCTGCAAACGGATCTGATGCCGCCGGCCGGTTTCCGGCGCCACCTGAAGCAAACTCCTGTCCCCGGTGCTTTCGATCAGGCGATACTGCAGACGGGCCTCGCGGCTGCGTCCGTTGGGGTTGGAAACGATGCGGCACGAAGACCCCTGCCGTTCGATGTGATCGTAAAGATTTCCGTCTGGCTGGACGGGCGTGCCCTCGACAACGGCCAGATAGGTTTTTTGGATCGTCCCGCAACGAAACTGGGCGCTTAAACGGGCGGCGGCTTTGGAGGTGCGCGCGAATAGCATCACGCCTGCCACCGGTCGGTCCAAACGGTGAACCAGGCCGAGAAACACCCGGCCGGGTTTGGCGTGGCGTTTCTTCAGCCACCCCTTGGCCAGCTCCAGCAGACACACCGCTCCGGAACGATCTCCCTGTGCGAGCAGCCCGGCCGGTTTGAAGAGCGCGAGCAGGTGGTTGTCTTCAAAGAAAACCGGCCAGCGTGGATGATAAAAGCACGTAGAAGAGAGCATCATATTTCCCTAAACGAAATAATCGACCCTGCTTTGGCCGTACGCGATGTCATGAAGCATACCGAGAAAGAAATTTCTTCCGGCCGTACCGGCTCGCCCGGACCGGAAAAGTTGGGGGCATTGTTCGACGGATGCGGCATTCATTTGTCGGCCCTGCAGGTCCAGCAGCTGTGGACTTATCACGGGATGCTGCGTCAGAGCAACCCGGAGCTCAATCTGACGCGGGTGCACAATTTCGACAACATGGTCATCAAGTTGTATGTCGATTCGATCCTGCCGGCCGACCTCGTGCACCTGCCCTCACCCTTGCTCGACTTGGGAACCGGCCCCGGCATGCCCGGTATTCCCCTCAAGATCTATCAGCCGCATTTGGAGATTCTTCTGGCCGAAAGTCGCCAAAAGCGGGCCAATTTCCTCACCATGGTTGTCGATCGGCTGCTGATGGAAGGTGTGCGCATCATCGAAAAGAAAATCGGTGCCGATTTTCAGGAACCGGTGGCCGGTGTCATTACCCGGGCCGTGGAAACGATGGCCAAGACCTTGGAGCGAGTTCGTGGATGCCTGGCACCCGGGGGCATGGTGATCTTTATGAAAGGTCCGCACTGCGAGGCGGAGCTGGACGAGGTCAGGAGCCGGTGGCTGTCGGTTTACAAGCTGGTGCTGGATCGATCTTACATCATTCCCCACACGCGCCATAATCGTCGCCTCGTAGTCATGGAGCGTCTGGACCAGCCGCACTATGTTCGCCGCGCCAGAGCCATGGCGCGCTACCCGGTAAAAAAAATCGAAAGCGATAAAAACGCCTTCTTCAAAGAAATGAAAAAACTGTTCAGCGGTCGGGGGATAAAGAAGATTGGACGGGCCTTGGTTGCCGGTGCCAAACCGATCGCCGAAACGCTCAAAAATTTTCCCGCCCAGTGCGACGCCTGGATCAGTTCGGGTGACCAGGAACCGCCACCGGCCGATGCACCCGATCAGCTCACCTGGTATCAACTGGCCCCGCGATTGTTCGAGACGCTCGATATTTTCGGAACCCATGCGCCACTCCTTGTGTTAAGGGTTCCGCCGATCGACGCCTGGCAGCCGGCAGATGGTTTTGGCAACGGCTGCAGCCTGCTGGTTCCCTTTCAAGACCCAGAAAACGTCGGGGCCGTTATCCGCTCGGCCGCCGCCTTCGGCGCCCGGCAGGTAATCCTGCTGGCTGAAAGTGCCCACCCTTTTCATCCCAGGTCACTGCGGGCGTCAGGTGGAACGGTTATGTCCGTCCGGCTCAGACAGGGTCCATCTTTAAAGGAATTGCCTGCCGATTTGCCGATCATAGCGCTTTCGGTCGAAGGTGCCGACATTCGTAACACGGTATTTCCGCTGTCTTTCGGCTTGCTGATCGGCCTAGAAGGACCCGGTTTGCCGGCGATTTGGCGCCGGACGGCCTGTCGCATTCCGATCCGTGCAGCGGTCGAGTCCTTGAATGCCGCAGCGGCTGCGGCCGTAGCGCTTTACGAGTGGTCGCGTCAGGATGGTGAAGGCCGTAAACAGACACGTCAATCCTTTTCCCCTTGCGTTTCAAAAGATGATTACCATTAGCAGTTATATACACCGCGATTCCCTGCGGGACTTGATCCAGCGTTGGATGTACGGCGACTCCCGGCGCACGGACGGGGATGAGCTCATGCAATTGGTGTACCTCAACAATGCGTATGTGTCTCGCTATCTGGCCGCCTTCTCGGAGGAAATATTTCAACGGTTTCATCCTCATGGGCTCCAGGTCCGCAAGACCCGGCTCAAAAGCGATCTCAAAGACGTCATCGTGACCAACGTCCCCTACCGAAACGCGCGGGTGGACGAAATGCTGCATGGTTATCGCAGTAGCCCCGAACTCTATTACCGTGAGACCCCTTTTCACGGTAGCCTCTATTTCAGCGGCCGGCCGGCCGGACCCTGTTATATCGGTTCCAACCGCATCAAGCGGGTCCGGCGATTGGCCGAAAAAAGTGCACGGCGAATCATCGACAGAATGTTTGCGACCATAAAGAGACGGGCGGAAGCACTTGCTGAGGACCGGGCCCGGCATCAGGGTATTTCTCGTGAGCAATTGATCACACCGCCCGAAGATATGATTGTCGAATTCCAAAAAGCGGAAAGCCGCCTGTTGGAAGATCTCAGGCAGGGTCGGCCGATTCAGGACGCCGACGGCCTGGTCATCCAGGACGTTGCCGGGCTCAAGGTGATCGTGGAAGAGGCCGACCGCAGCCGGTTTATGGATCTAATCAGCGCCTTGAAGAGCTGTGACGTGATTGAAATCGAAACACACACCGGCCGCTACAATGCGGTCAACCTCATCGTGCGGCTGCGACCCGATCGGGAGCGCATGGTGTCAAAACCGTTGGGCGAGCGCCTCATACAAGTGATGCAAATGCGGGGGGTCGCCCCTGATGCCGCCAACCGGCGTTTCAGGCAGTTCATCCTGTCCGGTGAAGACAGCGTCAATCTGGAGGTCATTCTTTCCGGCTACCAGGAGATGTTGGAGAGTGAAATCGGCCACTGCATGCACGAAGACCGGATCATCCGCCAGCGGTTGGCGCAGCAATACACCGGCCAACTGGCCTGTAACATCGAGTATCTCATGGGGTACCTGTTCATGCTGCCGGCCTCGAACCGGATGGAACTGGAGGAGACGCCGATCAAACTTTGGCACCGATACCTCCCCGACTATTACGATGAAGTCCTAAAAAGACTCTTCAACATTCCGTCGGTGGAGGTTCTGGAATGACCGGTCGCAGAGTTTTCAACCGTGTCGATTCCGCAATGACGTTTTTTTATAACCATTGAACAGTGAACCCTGAACCTGGAACCGATCGCTTCAGGTGAGAATATTACAGGAGGGCTTGAATCGCCCGGTAGCGAGCTAATATATACGTATATGCGAAATTTTGGCCTGTTGAAAAGACGACTCTGAATGACGATCCAAATTGCGGATGTGCCTTGAATTAAAAAAACCGGTGTCGGAAAAGTTTTTACCGTCGGAATAGGAAAACCGAAAATGGCGCGAAACACAGATTGTAATGATCTCGAAGAAAAATATAAAAACCTTGAGGTCGAAGCGGCGGCCTGCAAGGAGGAAATTGAGGCGTTTTCGTTGTATCGCTCTATAATCGAAAATGCGGGCGAAGCGATACTGGTGGCTCGCGGCGACAGGGTCATATTTGCCAATCCCAGAGCGGAGGAACTTTTTGGATGGACGCAGCATGATTTGGCGGCACGCCCGATTGCGGAATTTATCCATACGGAAGACAAAGATGCGATGATGCGTCAATACGAAAAGTTGCTCAGAAGCGAACAGACCTTCCGGGTACCACCGTTCAGAATCGTTGTTCGTTCGGAGAACATCAAATGGGTCCGGCTCAGGGCGGCGCTGCTTTCGGCGGATACTGAACCAGTTGTCATCTTTTTTTTAACGGATATGACCCGCAGAAAGAAGGCAGAGGAAGAACTCCGACGCAGCGAAGAGAAGTACCGACGCGTTATCGATACCACCTCAGGCGGTTACATTCTCATGGATCCGGATTTTTTAATTATCGATGTGAACAGATCCCTTTTGCAGATGCTGGGATGTGGGCGT
>JAQAZR010000150.1:0-4902 GCA_032127235.1 Deltaproteobacteria bacterium | reverse complement strand
CCTCCGGTGGTAAAACCGCCCGCCCGGAGTAATTGACATAGGGTGAGAACATGCTGGAGTGAATGATGTCGTCCTCTTCGAGCACGCTGGTGCACGGCAGGACGAGGTCGGCGTGACGGGCCGTGTTGGTCATGAATAAATCGATCACCACCTTGACGTCTATTGCCGCAAACGCCGCTGCCGTTGTAATTCAGGATCGCTGCGGAGCCGAATTGCCCAATGGTCCGGGCCAGCCTGTCGGCGATGTCGTCGAGGGCTTCCGGCCAGGTCAGCGGGACCCATTTGCGGCCGGCTCTCTTGAGTGGAGAGGTCAGTCTCTGCGGGTGGTTGAGCCTTTCGAGAAGTTTCAGGCCCTTGATACAGCAGACCCCGCGGGTGAGGGGATGATCCCGGTCGCCGCGAATCGCGGTAACACGGTTGTCGACTACCGTCGCCACCAGACCGCATGCGTCAAAGCAGTCGAGAGGGCAGGAAAATCGGACGTCTTTTTATGGTTCTGCATCTGTTGGTTCCCTATGATCTCAAATCTCCCGTTGTCAGGTAGAGTCTGAGACCGCCGTGACGGATTTCTTGGACGGAGTACGGAAAGGAGATTCGTTTCAGGAGGTCTTTCCGCGGTACGACCAGCGCCACCCGCCACCCGCGCCATACGGCTTTCAGCCGGTTGCATAGATCTTGAAACAACGCGTCACTTTGTTTCGGAGACCCCATGCGTCGGCCAAATGGCGGGTTGATGGTGAGCAGACCCGGAGCGGCGCCGAATTCACGGGGTGTCAGGTCGAAAAAATCGCGGTTGGACACGGCGATGGAGGCTGACAGGCCGGAATCCGCGGCGTTCTCTTCGAGGGCCTTGCACGCGGACGGGTCGATGTCCGCAGCGAAGATGGCGGCATTGGCGGTGTTGGCGATTCGCTGGGCGCATTGGTCTTTTGTGTGCTTCCAGGGTCTGTCGGTGAGTGCGAAGGCCGGCCAGCCGCTAAAGGCGAAATCTCTGAACCAGCCGGGCGGAATGTTGTGCGCCCGCATCGCGGCCTCGAGAGAAAAAGAACCGGCCCCACACATCGGGTCGACCAGCGGTTCAGGCGGGGAGTATCCGGCTAGTATCAGCATTGCCGCTGCAATCGTTTCTCTTAGAGGGGCGGCTGTCACCTGTTTTTTCAGTCCGCGCCGGTAGAGGCTTTCACCGCTGCTGTCCAGCGACACCGCGAAATGGTCGTCGACCACCCGGATAAAAATTCGCTGGCTGAGAACCGTATTTTCATTCGGCTTCAGGTCGACTCCCGCCTCGTCCCACCGCGTGTCGATGGCTTTTTCAAATCGTTCGGCGATGGCGACGCCATGATAGAGGCGGGAGTGGCGGGCCGTCACATTAAAGCGGAGTGGTTGGCCCGGATGCAGATAGAGTTCCCAGGGTATCGCGGCCAGTTTTTTTTCGAGCGTGAAAAAATTGGAAGCTGTGAAGGCACCGATCCGCATGAGAACCCGGTTGGCCGTGCGAAGGCAGAGGTTGGCCAGGTAGCCGTCGTAGAGGCGGCCGTTGAAGGAAACTCCGCCCTCGGCCGCGCGGCCCTCGGGGCCGACCAATGACAATGCCTGAAGCTCGTGCAGACACAATGGCTCGAGGCCGGGACTCGTTGCGGCGAAGAATTCCATTGAACGAGCGACGACCTGACGTTTAATGCGTTTTTCAAAAGTCGGCATCGGATAGGTGAATTCGGTCTGGATAAGGATTTTTCCTAAAGCCCCGTGACTTTCTGCCGCTGGATCTCTATCCCTCTCTGCGGGCCCGGATCAAGGCCGGGGCTTTCTCGTCCTGCTCCTGCTTGAGTTGCAGCAAAACGATGGAACCGATAACCAGCAGGCCGCCCGCGATCTGGAGCGGCGCCATGGTTTCCTTGAGGAAAACATAAGAGACCACACCGGCGGTGATCGGTTCGAGAATGGCTGTGATGCTGGCGCGCGTCGATCGGATCAGGTTGACACCTTCCAGGTAGAGGCCGAACGGCAGCAGGGTCCCCAAAATGCCGATGTAGAGGACCCAGCCCCACTCGACAGCACTGTAACGGTGAAAAAACGCTTCCAGGGGCGGATGCAGAATGTTCCACACCAGGGCCGCAAATAACAGGGCGTAAAACAGAACGGTCCACGGATTGTAACGGCGCATACCGTATTCTCCGTGAATTGAATACCAGGCGAAGGTAACTGCCGAGAGGATGCCGCTGAGGACACCGACCAGGTTAAGGCTCAGTAGTTGGAGGTCGTAGGCTCCGACAACCAGGTAACAGCCTATGGTGGCGCCCGCCAGGGCCAGGACGGTCGAAGCGCTCAACCGATCACGGGCGAAAACAACGGCGTGCACGGCGATGAAAGACGGCGCCAGGTACTGGAGTAATATCGCGGCCGCCACCTTTATTTTGCTGATCGCAAAGAGGTAGGTGAACTGACAGGCCCCCATCCCGACCGTACCGAACAGCGCAAAATACCAGATATCCCTGCGTGCGATTCGCAACAAGGCGGGATTGCGGATGGCCAGCCAACCCAGCAGAATCACAGCAGCAAGGGTGAGTCTGAGCTGGACCACCTGATATGGAGTGACACCGCTATTAAAGAGAAATTTTGCCGAAGACCCGGAAACCCCCCACAGCAGGGCGGCCAATATCACGTAGGCATATCCCCGACGGGGATTGAGCGCTCTTTTTTCTGTTTGCATCGCTCAATTGGGTATCAGTAATAGGCGCGTTTGTAAATCTGTTAACGTGTGCCCCTCCACTAATCCCGCGGGGCATAAAGATGTTTCGGACATTGACTTTAAGGCCGGGATTCTGTATCACTCCCCAAATGCAGTAAACGGCACGACAGGAGGGAGGTACCGACACCATGGCCAGAGGAATCAACAAAGTTATCCTGATCGGCAACCTGGGACGCGATCCGGAAGTTCGCTACACGCCGGACGGCACTGCCGTCGCGTCCTTCTCAATTGCAACGTCCATGGAATGGACCGACAAGGGCAGCGGCGAGAAAAAAGAACGTACCGAGTGGCACCGTATTGTCGTTTGGAGAAAACTCGGGGAGATATGCGGCAAATATCTATCGAAGGGGAGCCAGGTTTATATCGAGGGCCGTCTTCAAACCCGCGACTGGCAGGACAAGGACGGCAACAAGCGTTACACGACCGAGGTCGTCGCCACCGATGTGCAGTTCCTGAGTCCCAAGGAGTCGTCTAAGCCGCGAGATGCTTACGGCGGCCCGCCGCTGCCCGATTCTGAGCCCCCATACATGGATTCGAAGGATGATGACATCCCGTTCTAGACGCCACGCTGATCTGCAGCGGTTGACCGATATCCGATCGCTGTGCGCGCTAACAGCTATGGGTTGACGGATGTGACAGGGTTAGTCGTCAGGGTGGGACAAAGGGCAGTGTCGAGAAAAACTGCCCTCGGCGGTTGAATGTGACCGACGCAGTTAACGCTGCTTCGCTATACATCTTTACGCGTCTTTTTTTTCTTCGATTTTTTCAGGTTCCTTCGGCGTTTCATCCTCTTTTGTGGCGCCTTTGAAGTTCCGGATGGCTTTGCCCACTCCGGAACCGATTTCCGGCAATTTGCCGGCCCCAAAAATGATCAAGATGATCACCAGGATAATTATCAACTCGGGCATTCCGATTCCAAACATATATGCCTCCTGCTATTTGTCGGGCCTTTTTTGCTTGAGTTCCTGCAAGAGTTGCAGAAATTCTTTGGATTTCAGGTAACGATCGATGGCTTCCTGATAGGCAATCCATTTACGCCATAATTCGAGCCAGGCGTCATTGTGCCAGTAGCTGGCGGGGTCGGCGCGGCCTTTGCGACGCTCGAAGTATTCGTGGTACTCTTCCGTACAACTCTCACACAGACGATACGGTATCTTCGTTTTGCGGCTTTCGGTTTCCATGCGGCTATATGCGGGGCCGATCTGGGTGCCGCATTTTTCGCACTTAAACGCACAGTGAGTGCACTGGAAAACCTTCCGGACGGCCTGAATTTTCTGTTTCCTGACGATTGCGTCCTTTTTTTCCCTTGACTGAGTCAGTTTGTTATCGATGGAGATGATGTCGGCCACATGTCACCTTGTCGTATCAATCCCGAACATCATACACCGCTGTGCCTGGCGGGCGACATACCGCCGAAGATTAACCGGCTGTACTTCCGGCTTCAACGGTAGTGTTCTCCGATAGCGGAGTCGGGATAAATACGAAAATAAGATCCTGCAATCGTTAAATTTATTGTGAATACTCATCCTATTTGCAATTGATTCATGTATAACATCGGCGCGTGAACGTGTCAATCATAACAAATGAAGATCGGCAAACGGATATCCAGCCCATCGCTTCTTCCAAGTCCTCGAAGGCCCTTTGAAATCAGCTTGTCATTCATGGCCTTTCATGTTAACCATCCAAATTTCGTCCACAGATGACCTTTCCCCGCATTTCCGGAACGGAAACCAATTGACGGTGGTCTTTGAATGTGCATGGACACTATATTATTTACTGAAGAGCTTCGAGAGGCGAACTTCGTCTGAGCCAGTAAGTCCAGGGGTTTCAAATGTCATATCAGTTCGAAGCGAATTGTCGATCGCTTCTGATCGGCAGCCTCCCGATAGAGGATCATGCCGCGGCCAGTGAACTCGTATTCCGGTATACGCCGGAAATACCGATGTGGGCCCAGTTGCCGGTTCACGCCCACGAAGGCATGATGCGACAGTTTCTTCCGGGTCTGCCGGGCGTTCGCTCCGCCGGCGACCGCACCTATGTCGACACATCGGCACCGGATTTCGACACTGAGATGCTGGCATTTTACGAGGAATTCGTGGCGGTGACCGAAGGAGGGGCGGACATCGACCGAACCCGCTTTGCTCTTGGTGCGG
>JAQAZR010000149.1:0-4511 GCA_032127235.1 Deltaproteobacteria bacterium | reverse complement strand
GTAATCCTCTTCCAGCGGTGCCGTAAAGGGGTGGTGCAGCGCCTGGTAGCGCTTCTCGTTTTCATCGTATTCCATCAACGGGAACCGCGTCACCCAGACGAAATTAAAAGCGCTCTCGTCGATCAGCCCAAGCCGTTTTCCAAGATGATTGCGCAGCTGACCGAGGGCCTCGTTGGCCACCGGCGGCTGATCGGCCATGAAAAAGACCAAATCACCGGGCTGCATGTCTATCCGGCGCGTGAGTTCCTCTTTTTCGGCTGCGCTGAAAAATTTTGCAATCGGCGACTGCCACTCACTTTCCCTGACTTTGATCCAGGCCAGCCCCTTGGCCCGGTAAACCGCCACGAAAGCCGCCAGATCGTCGATTTCCTTGCGTGACATATCCACGCACCCCTTGGCGTTCAATGCTTTCACGATGCCGCCGTTTTTGACGACCTCGGAAAACACCTTGAATGAGGATCCGGCAACGATATCGGAAACATCTTTCAGTTCCAGGACGAAGCGGGTGTCGGGTTTGTCGAGACCGTACCTTTCTATCGCTTCGACATAGGAGAGACGCGGGAAAGGTGTTTCAAGCGTCACCTCAAGAACATCCTGAAACAGATTGACCATCATGCCTTCGGCGAGATCCATCACGTCATCTTCACCGACAAAGGACATTTCGATGTCGATCTGAGTGAATTCCGGTTGACGGTCCGCCCGCAGGTCCTCGTCTCTGAAGCAGCGCACGATCTGATAGTAGCGGTCGAAACCGGATATCATCAGCAGTTGTTTGAACAGCTGCGGCGACTGAGGCAGCGCGTAGAACTGGCCCGGATTGACGCGGCTCGGAACGAGGTAATCCCTTGCGCCCTCGGGCGTGCTGCGGGTCAAGAACGGGGTTTCGATGTCCAGAAACCCGCGGGCATTCAAGTATTTCCGGACAGCGGCCGCCGCCCGGTGACGGGTGATGATATTCTTTTGCATGGGTGGCCGCCGCAGATCACTGTGCCGGTTGGCCAATCTGACCGTTTCAGTCACTTCGACATCGTCTTCGATCAAAAAAGGTGGGGTCTGGGCCGAATTAAGGATTTTGAGCTCCGAGACCAGCACTTCGATTTCGCCGGTTTTCAGCTTTGGATTCACCATCCCGTCCGGTCGGCCTTCCACGGTGCCGCGCACTCCCAGAACGAACTCGCTACGGATGGCGTGGGCTTTGGCATGCACGGTCTCGTTGCGGTCAGGGTTGAACACCACCTGGGTGATCCCCTCCCTGTCCCTTAAATCGATGAATATGACACCGCCGTGGTCCCGCCGACGCTGCACCCAGCCCATCAGGACAACTTCCCGTCCCACATCGGCCCGGCCCAGTTCGCAGCAGGAATGGCTCCTGCGCATGTTGCCGAGTTTGTCAGTCAATGCTCACGACTCCTTTCAGCCGTTACAGAAGTATATGCACCCATAAAAACATGTTACGAACTTGAAATGATCTCGCCAACCTTTTTGACCACATCTTCGACAGCGATCCGCACCTGCTCCTTGGTCTTCATATTGCGCAGGATGACGACTCCCTCGGAAAGTTCGTTGTCGCCGATAATCATGACATAGGCCGCACCCAGTTTGTCGGCTCGTTTCATCTGGCTCTTGAGACTCCGGCCGCCAAAGTCCATTTCGGCCCGCAGTCCCTGATCGCACCAGCGGCTGACCCACTGGAATGCCTGTTGTTGACCTTCATCGCCTAGCGCCGCCGCAAACAGGGTCGGCGGTTTCCCCGCGGCGGTCTTCTTTTGCCCGACGATTTCGGCCAGCCGGTCCAGGCCAATGGCAAAACCGGTTGCCGGCGTGTCCGGGCCATCGAGCATTTTTACTAGGCCGTCATAGCGGCCGCCGCCGGCGACCGCGCTCTGAGCGCCGAGGGCGCCGGTCTGGATCTCGAAAGTGGTGCGCGTGTAGTAATCGAGCCCCCTGACCAGGCGTTTGTCGGTCAAATAGACAATCCCGAGCCGGCCGAGTGCCGTCTGCACGGTCTCGAAGTCCTGGCGGCAGTCGCTGCAAAGGTGATCGAGGATGGATGGGGCGTCTGTCAAAGCCTCGCGGCAGGAAGGTACCTTGCAGTCGAGTACTCTCAAGGGGTTGCGCTCGCGCCGGCGGCGGCAATCGGCACAGAGGCGGTCGTCGAGTTTGACCAGGAATTCGGCCAGAGCCAGGCGGTAGTTCGGTCGACACTCCGGGCAGCCGAGGGAATTGATGTGAGCCTGGACATCCGTTACGTCAAGCCGTTTCAGCAGTGTCATCAAAATAAAAATCAGCTGTACGTCTATCAGCGGGGATGCCACGCCGAATACCTCGGCATTGATCTGGTAAAATTGCCGGTAGCGACCCTTCTGGGGTCTCTCGCGGCGAAACATGGGACCGATGGTGTAAAACTTCTGGACAGAATCGACGCTATACATGCGGTGCTGGATGTAGGCGCGCACGACCGAGGCCGTAGCCTCCGGGCGCAGGGTGATCAGGTCACCCTTGCGGTCGGGAAAGGTGTACATCTCCTTTTCGACGATATCGGTGTCTTCGCCAATGCTGCGCGCAAACAATTCCGTGCGCTCCATGACCGGGATGCGGATTTCTTTGAAGCCGAAATCTTCAAACAGCGCGCAAGCCGTGCTTTCGATCTGCTGCCAGATCTCGATCTCTCCCGGAAGTATGTCTTTGAACCCTCGAATCAGCTGAATCATCACGTCTCGATTGTTGGTGTATGTTGACAAATAAACTGTGTTTCATATCCCAGACCCCACCGGTTCGTCAACAATTAAGGGGTTGCGAAAAAATATGTTGGCTATTTTGGGCATTGGGGACCCCGGCCGGCAAGGCGTGAAAACACAGGTATATCTGGATATTGAGAAATAGTACTTGACAGGTTGCCCAAAAGATTAAAGAAATTCGTCAAAGCAAGTGGCAGCTGGTGATAGTAAAGAGCCCAGGGCAAAAGGACCAGGCTTTGGTCTCACCCCAGAGGGATGAGCTTAAATCCCGATGGCGTTATGGAGTGATGGAATAGTGGAATAAAGGGGTGTAAACGAATAAATGCCTTTGATTGATTGAGACAATCCATCTGAAGAAACCCTATTCCGCCGAACCCAATCTTCCAATATTCCAGTTCTCCAATTTTACAGTAAGTTCTTACGGCAAAACCGGTTATCTATGGACTGACCCAAGGGATCATGTTTTCTATTATTAAATCAAACATATAGACTTCGGAGGGCGAACAAATGCGGTCTGATATCCTCAAGAAAGCGGTTGAAACCCTGCCCCATAGGGCTTTGCTCATGTCGGCCGGACTTAAAAAAGAAGATTTCGAAGGCCACAAGCCCTTCATTGGTGTGGCCAACAGCTACAACGACATCATCCCCGGCCACATTCATCTGAACGACCTCACCCGGGAGGTTAAAAGGGGCATCCGGGATGCCGGTGGCGTGCCCTTCGTGTGGGGGGTCCCGGGGGTTTGCGACGGGGTCGCCATGTTCGTCGAGATGCGGCTGAGCCTGCCAAGCCGGGAACACATAGCGGACAACGTCGAAATCATGGTTCTGTCCCACTCTCTGGATGGCTGGGTCGGGGTCACAAACTGCGACAAGATCACCCCCGGCATGCTGATGGCCGCCGGCCGCCTGAACCTCCCGGCCATCCTTCTCACCGGCGGTCCGATGAAGGCCAACATCATCGACGGTAAAAAACACCACCCCATAATGGGTTTCGGCCTGGTGGGGCAGGTCAAAGCCGGCAAGATCACCGCCGAGCAGGCCGAAGCACTGTTGCCCTGCATGGCCTGCGGCGCCGGGTCCTGCGTCGGTCTTTACACCGCCAACACCATGGCAGTGGTCACCGAAGTGTTGGGCATGTCGCTGACCCGGTGCGCCACGACCCTGGCCGTCGACCCTCTTAAAAAGCAACAGGCATACGAAACCGGCCGGCAAATCGTGGAACTGGTCAAACGCGGTACCACGCCCCACGAGATCATGACACCGGCGGCCTTTGAGAACGCTATTCGGGTCGATATGGCCATGGGAGGGTCCACCAACACGGTTTTGCATATACCGGCGGTCGCCCGGGAAGCCGGTATAGACATCGACGTAGAGATGTTCGACCGGATCTCACGCGAAACCCCGCACCTGTGTTCCATCATCCCGGCCGGGCCGAACGAAATGGCGGACATCGACGAGGCGGGCGGCATTCCAGCCGTACTAAACCGCTTGAAAGACTTGATTAAAGACGGCTTGACCGTAAGCGGCAACCGCATGGCCGAGGTGGCGGAAGGGGGTGAAATCCGGAATGCAGACGTCATTAGAAGTATCTCCGATGCCTACCATTCCGAAGGCGGCATTGCCGTTCTCAACGGCAACATCGCCCACAGCGCGATCATCAAGCAGACGGCGGTCGAACCCGAAATGCGGGTTCACACCGGCCCGGCCAAGGTTTTCACCACCGAAAAGGACCTGTTGGACGCCATCGAGGCCAAGCACATCGCCGAGGGCGAT
>JAQAZR010000148.1:0-4554 GCA_032127235.1 Deltaproteobacteria bacterium | reverse complement strand
GGCATCCGTGCTGGCCTGGGTCGACCGCTTGGTATCCGTATCCTCGATCCGCAGCACGAATCGTCCCCCGGTTTGACGGGCGTAGAGCCAGTTGAACAGTGCCGTGCGGGCACCGCCGACGTGAAGATAGCCGGTCGGACTAGGAGGAAAGCGGGTGACGATCTGGTTCTTGGGTTGAGGCTTCATTCTTTTCTTTCCGTGTTGGCAGATAATTTAGTTATAAGAAGCTGTATTGTATTGATAAAAAAAAATCGTTTTGCTATGATGCGCTCAACCTTGGTGAGTCATTAGCACATCTGTCCATGCGGTTCGGTTTCAATCCGGATTCACTGCGACTTTCGACCCTACCGTTGAGATCGAACAGTCGCCGGTTTGCCCTTGCAGAACCAAATAAATAAATAATTTTAGGCCTTTTTGCTTGATTTCAATCGTGTCTGCAATGCGTCAGCCTTTTAGCATATCGATCAGGTGATCACAAGAAAACAAAAGGGGCAATAAAAACCTTGACAACCCGTTTGTTTTGAATTACTTAAACAAATCCTTTTTTAGAATAAGCGAATTAAACCCTTATTATAATATTTTCAGTGTATTAGGAGATTACTCATGGCCCTCCCAAAGCGAAAAGTTTCTAAGTCAAGGCGCGATAAGCGCCGGACACATAAAAAAGCGGATGCACCCAATGTGAGCACCTGTCCTGAATGCGGTGAAGCCGTTCTGCCTCACCATGTCTGCCCGAGCTGCGGTGCCTACAAGGGCCGTACCGTTGTCGAAACCGAAGAATAATCAAACTGCCAAAGGACACCATCATGTCGGAATCCGCTACCGCTTCGGAGAAAGCACGCTATGGCCTCGATTCTGAAATGCGCCAAATGGTGCTGGACACGGTCGCTCAGCTGAGCAAGCGGCTGCTCGCCAAGGGCAAGGTTCTCGAATGGGACAAGAAAGAGATTTTTCCGGAAGAGACGATCCGGGAAATGCTGGGCCCTGAGATCGGTCTTCAATTGCTGATGATTCCGGAAAAATACGGCGGCATGGGTGGTGGTGCGAAGGACAGTTACATCCTCACCCGCGAGATGTCCAAAATTTGCCTCGGAATCACCACGGCCTTTTTTGCGATTCAATTGGGTGCCGACCCCCTGATGGTCGGCGGGACCGTTGAACAAAAGAAAAAATGGCTCGGCGCCATTGCCGAAGGAAAAGCGTTGGTGGCCTATGCCGTGACCGAACCGGGCGCCGGCAGCGATGTCGCCAACATCAAGACCAAGGCCGCACCGGTCGTCAACGATGCCGGAAAGGTCGTCGGTTACAAGATCACCGGCACCAAACAGTTCATTTCCACCGGCGGCGCAGCCGATTTTATCACATTGCTGGCCAAAACCCCGGAAGGCCCTTCCTTTTTTGTGATCGAAAAGGGAACCGAGGGATACGTACCGGGCCGCAGCGAAGAAAAACACGGCATCCGAGCTTCCCAAACATCTCAGCTCTCTTTCACGGATGTCTTTGTTCCGATCGAAAACCTGATCGGCGGTATACCGGGCAAAGGCTTCAAACAGGCCAATCAGGTCTTCGGCTACACGCGCCTGATGGTGGCGGCCATGGGCCTGGGTGCCGGCCAGGCGGCTCTGAATATCGCCATTCCCTACGCCAAGGAGCGATTTGTCAGCGGGTCGCTGCTGTCCGAAAAACAGGGCTACACCCACAAGTTGATCGTGCCCCATGCCATCCGGCTCGAAGCCGCCGCCGCCTATATCGAAGAGATAGCCGATCGACTGGATGCTCGAGAGCAGGACCTGCAGGTGGAAGGCTCGATTGCCAAGTATTTCGCCACCGAAACCGGTAACCGGGCTGCCGAAGATGCCATGCAAGCGCTCGGTGGATACGGATACACCAGCGAATTCGAAGTGGAAAAGATCAAACGAGACGTTAAAATCACCTGCATCTATGAAGGGGCCAGTGAGGTGCAACAGAATATTATCAGCACCTTCCGCTGGAGAACCACCGTCAAGTCGAAAGGTGAATTTTACGGTGCCATTGCCCGGGAAATGGAGGCGCTGGAGGAGAGCTTTGGTGACGCCGGCTGCCGCTATTATGCGGCCGCTGCCAATGCCCTCAACGAAGCGATACTGCTGGTTCACCGCAACCGGTTGAACCGGATGCAGCACATCATGTTCGGATTGGCCGACTCGATGGTGCACGTCGAGGTCGGGGCCGCCCTGGCCCGCAAGGCCGCAGCTGCCGATCGAACCGGCGACGCCGCGGCCGAAAAATTGCGCCTGATGTCGCGCATATTTTCCCATAATGCGGCCCGGACGGTTCACGGCACCATCATGACCATCCTCATGGGAACCGGTATATTCGATGAGGGTGCCATCAACGATTTCAGATCGTCGGTCGATTTGACTGAAATCGCGGAAAGCTGCCGCAACCTCGTTCCGGCGATGGACCGTTTGGCCGACATCATATTCGAGAGGTAACTATGCCGGACCAGGAAAAAAGCACGGTGGTCGTCACCGGTGGCTCAAGAGGCATCGGCCGGGCCATCTGTATCGCGTTGGCAGGTCCGAAAACCCGGGTCTTCTTCAACTATTTTTCACCCGTCGATCCGGAGGGTGAGGCGGCAGCCGCAGCTGAAACGATCAAAGCCGTTGCCGATGCCGGCGGCGAGGCGTCCGGGATGAGTGTCGACGTGGCATCCGCCGAGGAGATCCAACGGTTTTTCGAGGAGGTGCTCAAGGTCAGCGGTCGTATCGATGTTCTGATCAACAATGCCGGTATCACCAAAGACGCTTTGTTGGTGCGGATGAAAGAACCGGACTGGGATCTCGTGCTCGACATCAACCTCAAGGCCGCTTTTCGCTGCACCCAGATGGTCGCTCGAACCATGATGAAACAGCGTTCAGGCCGTATCGTCAACATGGCCTCGATCGTCGGAGTGATCGGTAATGCCGGACAGGCCAACTATGTCGCATCGAAAGCCGGGTTAATCGGCTTGACCAAAACCGCCGCAAAGGAATTGGCACCCCGCGGCATCACGGTCAACGCGATTGCCCCTGGATACATTGAAACCGATATGACGGCCTCATTGCCGGAGAGTGTCAAAGAGGCCATGTTGTCACAAGTACCGCTCGGAAGGCCTGGAAGACCCGAAGATGTGGCTGCCGCCGTCGCTTTTCTGGTTTCGGAGGCGGCCACTTACATCACCGGACAGGTACTGCACGTCAGCGGTGGAATGTACATCTAAAAGGAGGAAAGCCGAATGTCTGTCGAAGATAAAGTCAAAAAAATCATTGCCGAAAAACTGGGTGTGGATCTGTCGGAAGTCGTACCGGAAGCCTCGTTCGTTGACGATCTGGGCGCCGATTCTCTCGACCTGGTCGAATTGATCATGTCGATGGAAGAAGAATTCGACACCGACATTTCCGATGAAGATGCCGAAAAAATCCAGACCGTCCAGGATGCCATCAACTTCGTCAAGGCGCAATCCTGAGGTCGTCAGAAGGAGGCCCTCTTTGAAGAAACGGGTCGTTATTACCGGCGTCGGACTAGTGACACCGCTGGGTATCGGTGTCGACGAAACCTGGGCGGCACTCTGTGCCGGAAAGTCCGGCATCGGCGAAATTACGCGGTTTAATACCTCCAACTACCAGACCAAGATTGCCGGTGAAGTAAAGGGCTTTCGCAATGAAGACTGGCTCTCTGCAAAGGAGGTCAACCGAACCGAGCTTTTTATCGCGTATGCGATCGCCGCCTCCCGTATGGCAATCGAAGACTCCGGCTTGAAAATCAACGGTTCCAACGGACACCGCGTGGGGGTGATCACCGGCTGCGGCCTGGGCGGCCTGCAGGTCATGGAACGAACCATTGTTTCGGTGAAAACCCGCGGCCCCAAGCGCGTTTCACCCTTTTTCATCCCGATGATGATCGGCAATATGGCCCCCGGCATGATATCGATTTATTTCGGCGCCAGGGGGCCGAATGCATCCATTGCAACCGCTTGTGCCGCCGGTGCACATGCCGTTGGTGACTCTTTCAAGATTATCCTGGATGGTGCGGCCGATGCCATGATCACCGGAGGGGTCGAAGCCGTGGTCACCGAGTCCTGCATCGCCGGCTTCAACGCCATGAAGGCCCTTTCAACCCGTAATGATGAACCGCAAAAAGCCTCCCGTCCTTTTGAACGGGATCGAGACGGTTTTGTCGTCGGCGAAGGAAGCGGAATTCTGATCATCGAATCGCTCGACCACGCCCTGGAAAGAGGGGCGAAGATTTATGCCGAGATCGTCGGTTACGGCATGAGCGGTGACGGTTATCACATGACCTCACCCTCGCCCGATGGAAACGGTGCCGTGCGCTGCATGCAGGCGGCTTTGGACGACGCCGGTGTACCATACGATCAGGTGGACTATATCAACGCCCACGGAACATCGACCCCTCTGAACGACCTTTATGAGACCCGCGCCATCAAGTCGGTTTTCAAAGACAAGGCCCATTCAATCCCTATCAGTTCGACCAAGTCGATGACCGGGAACTTGCTCGGAGGGGCCGGCGGGATCG
>JAQAZR010000147.1:0-2951 GCA_032127235.1 Deltaproteobacteria bacterium | reverse complement strand
TCAAAAGGGCCACATGCCAGAACTTGACCCCAAGCCGCAGGGACCCATAGGCCCTGCAGAACAAAGCGCCTAAAAGGGCGTAGCCCAACATGTGCAGATATTTATCAAAAAAAGGAACGTCCAGTTCCTTGACAGGCGAGGGGAACGAAGACTGAATGAATATCAACAGGCAATAGGCAATCAGGGGGAGCCAGTACTTAAGGAATCTTGGCAATCGGAATTCCCTCAGATTGGTGGGCGTGTTTGGTATTGAGTGTTTGGTGTTGATGCAGTTAAACGGACAAAACTAAAAACCAAACACTCAATACCAAACACCAAAAACTATACATCAACTACTATTCCTTAAATTCACCCAGATCCAGCCGCCGCTTCCGGATAGCCGCCGTCACGGTATTCATGAACACATCGTGGGAAATCCCCTGCTTGACGGTTCCGTCGAGGGTCCGCACCGAAAGGGTACCGGCAGCCTTTTCCTTGTTGCCGATGGTCAGAATCAGGGGAATGTACCGAAGCTGGGCTTCGCGGATTTTCTTGTTGAGACTTTCGGCCCGGCTGTCGACCTCGCAGCGCAGTCCCGCCCTCTGCAACGTGCGGCCGATCTCATCGGTGTAAGCAACGAGGTCGTCATTGATCGGCAAGAGAACCACCTGCACCGGGGCCATCCACAGTGGGAATTTACCGGCGAAATGTTCGATCAGGATTCCCAGGAAACGCTCGATCGAACCGAAAACCGTTCGGTGAAGCATGATAGGCCGATGCTTTTCGTTGTCCTTGTCGACGTAGTAGAGGTCAAACCGCTCGGGAAGCGACATGTCGAGTTGAATGGTACCGCACTGCCACGTGCGACCCAAGGCATCCTTTATGTGCAGATCGATTTTCGGTCCATAAAAGGCCCCGTCACCTTCATTGATTTTATAATCCCGACCGTACGCATCGAGAGCCGATCGCAGCCCGTCGGTCGCCATTTTCCACTGTTCATCGGTTCCGATCGATTTGTCGGGTCGTGTTGACAGCTCCAGATGATACCCAAGTCCGAAAGTACTGTACATACGGTCTTCGAGCGACAATAGGCTCAGGATCTCACTCTGAATTTGTTCCGGCGTCATGAAAATATGGGCATCGTCCTGATGAAATGCCCGGACACGAAAGAGCCCGTTCAATACGCCGCTGAGTTCATGCCGGTGAACCAATCCGACTTCGGCCTGCCGAATCGGCAAGTCCCTGTACGAGTGGTGGCGGGACGTGTAAACCAACATTCCCCCGGGGCAGTTCATCGGCTTGATGGCAACGTCGGTATCATCGATGACTGACGTGTACATGTTCTCGCGGTAGTTTTCCCAGTGTCCGCTACGCTCCCAAAGTGAACGGTTCAATGTAATGGGTGTCTTGGTTTCCACGTAGCCGGCGGTGCGGTGCTCTTCCCGCCAGTACTCGAGCAGCGCGTTCCAGATCACCATGCCATTGGCATGAAAAAAAGGCATCCCCGGTGCCTCGTCATGAAAGCTGAAGAGATCCAGGACCGTTCCGATCTTGCGGTGGTTGCGTTTGCGCGCTTCTTCCAGAAACTGGAGGTAGGCATCCAGGTCCTTTTTGTCGAAAAAGGCGGCCCCGTATATCCGTTGCAGCTGGGCGTTGGATTGATCTCCGCGCCAGTAGGCGCCGGAAACTTTCATCAGTTTGACAGCCTTTATAAAACCGGTGTGGGGAACGTGAGGGCCACGGCATAGGTCAGTAAAATCGCCGTGCCGGTAAAAAGAAATCGTTCCGTCAGGCAAATCGCGGATCATCTCCAACTTGTATGGCTCGTTTTTATAGAATTCCAGAGCTTCGGCCTTTGAAACTGCCGCCCTTTCAAACGGTGCTTTGGCCTTGACGGTCTTTCTTATTTCGGCCTCGATTTTAGGAAAATCTTCTTCGGAGATCGGTTCCATATCGATGTCATAGTAAAAGCCGTCCTCCACGGCCGGGCCGATCGTCAGGTGCGCATCCTTGTAAAGGTGCAAAATTGCCTGGGCCATGACATGTGCCGCGCTGTGACGCAGGATGTGAAGGGCTTCAGGATCTCTGGTGGTGACCAGCCTGACCGCGGCATCCTCTTCGACCCGGGCATTTAAATCGAGGAGGTCGCCGTTTTTTTGCAGTGCCACACAGTTGCGGGCAAAGCCCTCGGAAATACTGCGGGCGATGTCGAGGCCTGTCGGCGGATTGTCAAAAGCCTTTATGTTCCCGTCCGGAAATGTTATGTGTATCATTTTACGTGCCTTGATTCGTGATTGCGGCCACATTGTAAAAACCCTCCCGACCTCACTTTAACAAAGGGAAAAGATTTTCCCCCTTTTTTAAAGGAGTGGAGGGATTTTTTAAGAATCGGGCGCTCAACCAATCGAGCGCTCATTAACAAGCTTACTAGGCTAAGAGAAATATCAACCGGGGTCAAGGGAAATTTGGCCCCCAACCGGATACGAAATGACAACCGACGTCGTCGTGATCGAAACACCAGCCGCGCTCACCGAACTGGCGGAAAAATTCCAGCAAGCACCCGCCGTAGCAGTCGATCTGGAGGCCGACTCGATGTACCATTTTCAGGAAAAAGTCTGCCTGATCCAGATGGCCACGTCGCGGTCGAGCGCGGTCATCGACCCGCTTCGCCTCCGGGATCTCGAGTCTCTTCGGCCGGTATTCGCCAATCCGGCCATCGAGAAGATCTTCCACGGGGCCGACTATGATGTACGGTCCCTGTTCCGGGATTTTGGTATCGAGATTGCTCACCTGTTCGACACCCAGATCGCCTGCAAGTTTCTGGGTTTAAGGGAAACCAGCCTGGAAGCGGTTCTGCAGGCACGCTTCGGCGTGACCCTCAACAAGAAATACCAGCGCAAAGACTGGTCCAAACGGCCGTTGCCGGATGAGATGATGGCTTATGCCGCCGACGATGTCCGCTACCTGCTGCC
>JAQAZR010000146.1:0-4243 GCA_032127235.1 Deltaproteobacteria bacterium | reverse complement strand
TCCGTCGCGCGGAGGATCATTATAAATGCCCATTTATGAATATGAATGCAGTCAATGTGGCAGGATCAAGGAAGTTATACAAAAGTTTTCGGACAAACCCCTTACCCGTTGTGACCACTGCTCCGGCAGAAATCGCAAGCTCGTGTCCCACACCAGTTTTCACCTGAAAGGGACCGGCTGGTACGCAACCGACTATGCCGGAAAATCCCGCACCTCTTCCGCCAACGAACCAACCAAGAAAAAAGCCGAGACTCCGGCCGAAACCGGCTCCACCGGAACGGACACACAAGCAAAATCATCCGACAAATAACGCCCGAACCGGGCCGAGAAAACGAAAAAAGCGCATCTGTCGCTTGGTGCACCCGGTTTCTTTTCGACCGTCGGAATTTGGCGTCGAGGCATCGGGGTACTCCAGACGCACCGCTGGGGTGACGGCTTAATTTTTACAAAAATACACTTTTTTTTGCGAAATATCACTTTACAACAAAAAAAGTGTGCTTATTATAGCTATCGAAATCGAGTGGCCAATATTCGAATATAAGCAATTGTAATAACATATAATTCATTCTTCAGTCCGGATGACGCGTTTATCGCTTTTATCGAATCTGCAGATCGATATTATTGGAGCCTTGGCCAAGGGCTCGCAACCTGTCTAATTTGACCCATTTAAACAATCTTAGCGCAAAGGAGAGAAAACGGTATGAAACTCAGACCATTACAAGACCGCATTTTAGTGCAACGGGTAGAAGAAGAAACCAAAACCAAGGGAGGTATCATTATTCCAGATACCGCTAAGGAAAAACCGGTAGAGGGCAAAGTGGTCGCCGTCGGCAACGGGAAGGTCGGTGAGGATGGCAAGCGGACTGCCCTGGAAGTAAAAAAAGGCGACCGAATACTCTTCGGAAAGTATTCCGGGACCGAGGTTAAAATTGAAGGCGAAGAATACCTCATTATGCGCGAAGACGACGTCCTTGGCGTAATCGGCTAAATACAGTTTAATAAAAATGAAGGAGAATCAACAATGGCAAAAGTTATCAAATATGACATGAAAGCCCGTGAATCGATGTTGAACGGGGTACGCACACTTGCGGATGCTGTGGTCGTCACCCTGGGGCCCAAAGGCAGAAACGTTGTGATCGACAAATCCTGGGGGTCCCCGACGGTCACCAAAGACGGCGTCACCGTGGCCAAAGAGATCGAACTAGAAGACAAATTCGAAAACATGGGAGCCCAGATGGTCAAAGAAGTCGCCAGCAAAACCAGCGACATGGCCGGAGACGGAACAACCACAGCCACGGTTCTGGCCCGTGCAATCTATGAAGAAGGCCAGAAACTGGTGGCTGCCGGCAACAATCCGATGGGCATCAAGCGTGGAATCGATGCCGCGGTAGAAACCTGTGTCAAAGAGCTCCAAAAAATGAGCAAACCAACCAAAGATCAACGTGAAATCGCCCAGGTGGGTACCATATCCGCCAACAACGACGAGACAATCGGCAACATCATTGCAGAGGCCATGAACAAGGTCGGCAAGGAAGGCGTCATTACAGTAGAGGAAGCCAAAGGCATGGAAACGACCCTTGAGGTTGTAGAAGGCATGCAGTTCGACCGCGGCTACCTGTCGCCTTACTTCGTGACAGACCCGGAAAAAATGGTCGTTTCGATCGAAAATCCTGCGATCCTGATACACGAGAAGAAGATCAGCAACATGAAGGACCTGCTCCCGGTTCTAGAGCAGGTGGCTAAAATGGGCAAACCGCTTTTGATCATCGCAGAAGATGTCGAAGGAGAAGCCCTCGCGACCCTGGTCGTCAACAAACTCAGGGGCACTCTTCAGGTAGCTGCCGTTAAGGCGCCTGGATTTGGTGACCGCCGAAAAGCCATGCTGGAGGATATTGCCATCCTGACCGGCGGGCAGGTGGCCTCTGAAGATTTGGGCATCAAGCTGGAAAACATGTCGATCAGCGATCTCGGCAGTGCCAAGCGGATCACCATCGACAAGGACAACACCACCATCGTCGACGGAGCCGGATCCCGCTCCGCCCTGGAAGGTCGTGTCAAGCAGATTCGAGCCCAAATCGACGAAACGACTTCGGACTACGACCGTGAAAAGCTTCAGGAGCGTCTGGCCAAACTGATCGGCGGTGTCGCGGTGATCAACGTCGGTGCAGCTACCGAGACTGAAATGAAAGAAAAGAAAGCCCGCGTCGAAGACGCACTCAACGCGACCCGCGCCGCGGTTGAAGAGGGTATCGTCCCCGGGGGCGGCGTAGCACTGGTAAGGTGTCTGCCGGGTCTCGAAAAACTGCGCCTGAAAGGCGACCAAAAGCTGGGGGTCAGGGTTGTCATGCGGGCCATTGAAGAGCCGCTGCGGCAGATCGCCAACAATGCCGGCCAAGAGGGATCGGTTGTTATCGACAAGGTCAAGAACGGTGAAGGCGCCTTCGGGTACAACGCCGAAACGGATGACTACGGAGACCTGATCGAGGCCGGTGTCATCGATCCGACCAAGGTTGTCCGCTTTGCCCTGCAGAATGCCGGCAGCGTGGCATCGTTGATGCTGACCACCGAGGCAATGGTGGCCGATAAGCCGGAAGAAAAATCGGAACCCATGGGCGGCGGTGGACCCGGTATGGGCGGCATGGGCGGTATGGGTGGAATGGGCGGCATGATGTAAGACACCCGTCACCCCATCATCGTCGCAGCTATTGTCAGGCTGGACTAAAACCCCCGTGCAACATGCACGGGGGTTTTTTTGTGCCGCCTCGGATTTCTTGACTTTTTGGCGTAAATCTTTTAAAATTATATACAATTCATAGGGATAACATCAATTGATTCACAATTGGAGCTTCGAATGAAAATGAACTGGAAGCAAGTTTTCGGGATGGGACTGACGGCAGTTTTTCTGGTGACCGGCACACCGGTTTCCAGCCTGGCGGCCGACGCGCAGCCCGCTGCCCGGTCCAAGAACACGCCCGGCATTGCCGGTGAAATCGTCGAGACGGAAAGCGGCATCTATTATACGGTAAAGAAGGGCGATACCCTCTGGGGCCTTTCCAGGAAATTTGCCGATTCTCCCTACCTGTGGCCCGACCTGTGGAGTGGAAATGACCAGATTGCCAACCCCCACCGTATTTATCCCGGCCAGCGGATCCAGCTGTATCGGCGCGATGATGTCGCAAAAGTCAGCAAACCGGCTGCGACCTCACAGCCGACGCCCGCACCTGTATCTACAGCGCCGAAACTCGGTCAGTTCGCCTTTTCACGCATGGACAGGGTCAGATTCATTCGGGACCCGGCGGTCGTTCCCAGTGGTCGGATCTTTAAGGTCCTCGGCATTCATGAAATGATCACCGCCGATGATACGGTTTACATCAGCCGTGAAGACGGTCAGGTTCTTAGTCCTGGTCGGCGGTACACCATATACCGTACCATAGGAGAGGTGCGCCACACCGTCACCGATGAATACCTCGGCGTTCAACATTACATTCTGGGCACAGTCGAAATCACCCAGCTCGAACCTGAATATGCCGTGGGTCGGGTGATCAAGGCTTTTGGACGCATCCAGACAGACGACCTTCTGATGCCCTATGAGCGCCAACCGGAAAAGATTGTCAAGGTCACCCCACCGCCGGGCATCGTGGGCGAAGTCATTATGGCCGAAGAACACAACCAGCTTCTCGGTGACAACGTCATCGCCTTTATCAACCGGGGCGCAAATGACGGCGTCAAGACAGGACAAATTTTCGATATTTACTTCCAGGAAGACGCCAAAATTTACCCGGAACCGGCCGAAAAAACGCGCCTGAAACCGGTCGTTTTCGGACAGCTGGTGGTCCTGCGCACGGAAGCCACCACAGCTACGGTGTACATCACGCAAACCAAGCAGGTCATTCATCCGGGTGCAAAATTTTCTTCACCGGAGCTGTAAAAAAAATCTTTTAAACCAGTTATCCAATATAGTCCGTAAAAAAATCCCCCTTGGGCGACCGTTGTATCGGAAGCTCAAGGGGGATTTTTTTGGTCACTTCAAAGTGAGTTGATAATTTCACCAAAATGCGTTTGAGACAAAAATAGAATTAAACCGCAAATAGAAACTCGAAACTTGAAACTCAGAACCCGCAACTCGTAACCCGACAAATCGACGCCATCCTTCAATCCCGCCAAAGATAGGCGGGACTAAACCGACTCTCAAAACTGCTCCCACGTCACTTTCAGGACTTCCTCAAAGGTCGTCGTTCCCTCC
>JAQAZR010000145.1:0-2623 GCA_032127235.1 Deltaproteobacteria bacterium | reverse complement strand
TGGCGCGTCAACAAGATCGCTCCTCACGGCGGTCAGACCCGTAGCGGCAAATTTGTCGGTCGTTCGACCGCTGACCATCCCGAAGTAATCGGCCTCACGGACAAATTTCTCCGAAGGGACGTTCAGCGTGTAGGCCTGCCGCTCGACGATGTTGGCGTAACTGTAACGCGGTTTCTGGAGCGCCACGTAAACACATGGAGGCTTGGAGCAGCAGATGCCACCCCACGCGGCCGTCATGCCGTTGGGCCGTCCGTCTTTGTCATAGGTTCCCACGATCCATACCGGTGTGGGAAACACCAGGGTTTTGGCACCCAAGGATTTTTTCATCCGTTTTTCCTAAGCCTTTTTCGAGGGGTCGTTGTAAGAGGCGCACCGGCCTCGGCATGTTATCGCCGGTTTATCATCTGTTAACTGGTTTCCGTCCATAAATGGCCCTTTTCAGCAATTTCGGCGTCAATCGGCGGAATCGCTTGTGCGGCGTACACGAGTACGCCTCCGTGCAATTCCTTGATTTCCTTGAACTTGCAGAAAATTGCTCATTTCTGAATCGGAAACGAATCAGTGCCCTTAATGAAACCGTGGACGGGCACTAACTGGTACCTATTCGAACCACCGGTATTTGTCAATTCGACGGTTTATTTGAGCGCCATTTACCGTGATTAGTCTTCCCAATATGAATCGGCCGCCGCTTCGCGTGCGGCAAGGGAAGACGTTCTGTGTAACCGCCAAACTCAGGAGTCAGTCTCGTCAGTGGTTTCATCGATCCATCGATACCCTTGATAGCTGGTCATGAAAGCGTGAATGCCGTTTTTTTCAAACCATGTTGGGTCCCAGGCTTGGGCTTCCACAAGGTCGATAAATTTATCACTGAAAACGTAAACCCAGGCCGAAATCCGGCTGCCGTTAGGGAGTGAGCAGACCTCTTTCTTTTTGGTGTAACAAGCCCCCTCAAAACGGTCCAACCGCACGACATCCCTCTGTCCGACGTTTAGATAGATCACCCCCGTCACCTGATCGGCGTCCGTTCCGGGTATAAGCGCCGGGTAGGCTTCCCCTTTGATCTTCCGCCGCTGATACCCGAAAAGCCGTGCGTTTGTTTTCCGGTAAGCGCCGGCTACCACGACAGTCCACACCCGGTCGAACATGAGTGATCCGTAAGTAAAAATGTTCATCTGTCCGATCTTGCCCGTGTTACGAAGATTCTCGGTAACGGTGAACGAGATACTTTAGATGAGCCGGGCCGGTTCCGCAGCAGCCGCCCAATATCTTGATACCATGGCACCGATTCAAAAGGATCATCCGGTCACCCCAATCATCGACCGCATCGGCCTGAAGCCGTTCACTTCCGTCCAGTTCCGCATGATCGCTCGACGAGGCATTGGCCTGAATACCGATCAGACGAGCCAGCACTTTACGGGGCTGCTCGTGCGCTCGAAGAAACGACGGATAGGCGCAGTTGATCATATAACCGAGCGGCGGTCGGCTGCAAACCGCGTCAATTCTTTTGAAAGCCTGTTCCAGGGACTGCCCGTCTAAAATACGTCCCCGGCGATTGATCACGAAGCTGATGATGTACGGAAGCCCGGTGGTTTGCATGGCCAGCGCGATACCGCAGGCTTCGTCAACGGCCGGCAAGGTTGCGGCCAGAAGAATGTCGGCTCCCGCATCCGCCAGCTGGTGAACCTGCACTATATGGAATGCCGTTGCGGCGTCTGTCGGCAGTCCTTCCTCCGGTTTATAGCAGTCGTTTTTACAGCCGACAAGCCCGCCGATGAAAAGAGATGATGGTTGGTCCATCCATTGGTTTCTCAACTGCCTGAGGAAAGCGACCGCATCGCCGTTCACGTCTCGGGTAGTGCCGGAGGTTGATATGCGTTCGGGATTGGCCCGCCATGTCGGTGTGCAGATGAGGATCGGAACCCCGGCCTGTCGGGCGATGGACGCATATTCATGGTAAACGCCGGTCAATGCGGCTCGGCCGCGATCGTCGTAAATCAGCAGCGCGTTTTCAAGGCGCGGGTGCAGCACGGCCGTCCCCGACCGCCTAAGCGCTTCGATGACGGCTGCTTCCGCCAGCATAAAGTCTGTCTTTGCAAATGTTTCGCTGAAATCCATGCGTCTTGCAGATCGTTAATCGGTTCTCACACCCAGACAACGCGCTTTTTTTCACAGTCATTGCAAATATAGCCAGAATAGCATATTTGACAATAGAAACAGGGAGGGCGGATCCGCTCTCGACGAAGAAATTGAAAAATAAAAAACATGACCGGTTTTACTCAGTGCTCTGTATTATCATTGTGATCTTATTTTAAAATCCCTCCCGACCTCCCTTCGGCAAAGGGAAGAGTATTTCCCTGCCTTCACAAAGAGGACAGGCGGATTTCTTAAAGGGAGTTTGTCGAGTCACATTAAGATAAAAAAAGAAGAGGAAGACGCATTCCATGAGTGATCAACCTAACAAGATCATCTATTCTATGATCGGTGTCGCCAAATATCATGACAAGCGGCCCGTGCTGCAGGACATATCTCTTTCCTATTTTTACGGTGCCAAAATCGGGGTGCTCGGACTGAACGGGTCCGGGAAGAGTTCCCTGCTGCGCATCATGGCCGGGGTCGACAAAGA
>JAQAZR010000144.1:0-3271 GCA_032127235.1 Deltaproteobacteria bacterium | reverse complement strand
GGAAAACCCTGTGGCGCTTTCGGACTGGACGCTCTCCCTCGACGGATTGGTGCAGAACGAACTGACATTAACCTACGCGGACATCCGTCGTCTGCCGAAGGTAGAATTGGCCGACACCCTGGAATGCTCCGGCAACGGCCGGTCCCTGCTCAAGGACAAAGCCTCCGGTAATCCCTGGACGATCGGCGGGGTCGGCAACGCCATCTGGGGCGGCGTCTGGCTCAAAGAGTTGCTCGAAAAGGCCGGAGTCAAAAACAACGCCAAGCACGTCGCCTTCGAAGGCTTCGACAAGCCCCTGGGGTCCGCCGGGATCAAATTCATCCGCAGCATTCCGCTCGACAAAGCGATAACGTCGACCCTTCTGGCCTACGAAATGAACGGCGAACCCTTGCCCGTTGAACACGGCTACCCTTTAAGGGCCCTGGCCCTGGGTTGGACCGGTGCCAATTGCGTCAAGTGGCTCAAGAAGATCACCGTCCTCGAACGACCCTATGAAGGGTTTTTCATGGACAACGTCTATCGCGTTTTCCAGAAGGGCGAAGACCCTAAAAGCGGGGCAGTAGTCAAAGGTATCGGCCTCAAATCGATCATCGTCGAACCCCTGAAAAACGAAACGCTCCCTGTCGGCCTCGTCCCCATCCGGGGCGCAGCCTATGCGGGTGAAGCGGGCATCCAGCAGGTCGAGGTCTCGGTCGATGACGGGTTGACCTGGCATCCGGCTCAACTGATCGGGTTCAACCATGATTATGCTTGGCGGCACTGGGAGTATTTGTGGGATGTCGGCGATCCTGGAAGTTACACGATAATGACGCGTGCGACGGACACAAACGGGAACCGACAGCCCGAGACGGCCCATTGGAATTTCTTGGGCTATGGCAATAACGGTATCCGCGAGCATGCGATCAACGTCACTATATCCCATGATTAACGGCCATATCGCATCTTCATGGCAACCGAAGCGAGTCCGCCTTTTACCTTGGCACAACCGGGGCGTCGGCATAGTGAAGAGAATCGGCGCAAATCACCAGAGACATAATAACAGCAATTTTGAAGTATCAGGGAGGAATTATGGATATCATTACGGCGTTGGTCGATCATCACGGTGTCCTCAGGCAACTTTACCAGAAATCCGAGAACGATCCGGCAGTTTTCGAGGAATTCGCGCGTCATCTGGTGGTCCATCACACAATGGAAGAAAAGTATTTCTATGATCTCCTGGAGCAGGTGGCCACGCAACGTAAAGACGCACTCGAGGCCGTCAACGAACACCACATCATCGAGTTGATCATGAAGGATGCCGATGGGTTTCCGCATGAGCACGAAAATTTTCCGATCAAGATCGAGGGACTCGGGGAGTACACCTCGCACCACCTGGACGAAGAGGAGGCACAAATATTTCCAGCTGCGCGGCAGGTATTCTCGGCTGAGGATCTCAACACCCTCGGCAAGCTCTTTCTGGACGCCAAGGAAAAACTGCTGGGCGTCGTGCTGCCGGAGGTGCCCGGCGGCGTTGGGACTTCGGGGGGCAACGCCGGCAAAACCGTGTCTTACGGTCTGGGGATTGGCAGTCTGAAGAAATAGATTTATATTTGAACGTTTCGATTCCGCAAACAAAGAACTAAAAAGGAGGTGACGCTATGGATTTTTTGAAAAGAGAGCTGGCACCGGTGCCCGCTGAAGCATGGCTTGAAATCGACGCCCAAGCGGCCCGCAGTCTGAAGGCCCTGCTTTCGGCGCGAAAGGTCGTCGATTTGTCAGGGCCCATGGGAACCAATTTCCCCGGCGTACCGGAGGGGCGCCTGGAATACCCCGCTAAACAACCGAAAGATGGGCCGGCATACGGCATTCACAAAGTCCATCACCTGGTGGAAACACGCATTCCGTTCGAGCTGGACATCGCTGAAATGGACAACGTCGTCCGAGGCGCCAAGGACGTCGACCTGTCCAACCTGGAAGCGGCGGCCAAAAAAATCGCTCTTTTTGAGGAAAAGGTCGTTTACCATGGGTTACCCGAAGCCAACATTAGAGGCCTGAAAATGTGCACCGGTACGGAATGCCTGACTATCGGCGCCAAACCCGAGCAATTGCTGGAAGGTGTCGCAGAGGGCATAACCGCTTTTACGGAACGCTCGGTCGAAGGCCCTTACGCTTTCGTCGTGGGGCCCAAATTGTGGAGCCGGATGTCTTCGCATTTCCAGGGCTATCCGGTCAAGATGCAGGCGGAGAGCATTCTGGGGGGACCGGTTGTTCTGAGCCCTTATCTCGCGGACAAGTTCAAGGATGAGGCTTATCTGGTGTCCACGCGCGGCGGAGACTTGGAGTTGATTCTGGGTCAGGACCTGGCCATCGGATATGAAGCCCACACCCAGGACAAGGTCAAACTCTATTTTACCGAATCCTTCACCTTTCGAATACTCGAGCCGGCGGCGGTCATTCATTATACTGCCGGGTAAGTATATGAAAAACTTCTTTGCGGTTCCAGTCAAGCCGTCGGCGGGCCGGGTGGTGAGCGCCTGTCCAAACGATCATACTCATCGGTAACTGTTTTCATCTGGAGGAGTAAATGACCGAACCGAAAAATTTCATCGTTGTGGGGGGCAGTTCGGGTATCGGTTTCGAACTCACCCGCAGGCTGATCGACGATGGCCACCAGGTGACCGCTTTATCGCGCTCTATAGGACAGTTGACCGAACTGATCGGTATCCGTCATGTCCCCTTCGATGTCACTCAAACCGAATTTCCATCAGACGGGTTGCCCGATAAGCTCTGTGGATTGGCGTATTGCCCCGGAACCATCCGCCTGCGGCCCTTCGCGCGACTGACGGAAGATGAGTTTCTGGAAGATTACCGCATCAACCTGCTGGGTGCGGTCGCGGTGATCAAAGGCTGTTTAAATTCGTTGAAAAAGGCCGACCACACGGCAGCGATTGTGTTGTTCAGCACTGTGGCCGTCGGGACCGGCATGCCGTTTCATGCATCCATTGCGAGTGCAAAAGGGGCCGTGGAGGGGCTGACACGCTCTCTGGCCGCAGAGTTTGCGCCGCGTATTCGGGTCAATGCCATTGCACCCTCGTTGACCGATACGCCGCTGGCCAAAGCGCTGCTGGCTGACGAGGTTAAACGCACAGCGGCGGCCGACCGCCATCCCCTGAAGCGAACCGGCACCCCGCGCGAACTCGCCGAGGTGGCCCACTTTTTGTTGAGCGACTCGGCATCCTGGATAACCGGTCAGATCATATCCGTCGACGGCGGCATGGGAGCGGTGCGCACT
>JAQAZR010000143.1:0-6998 GCA_032127235.1 Deltaproteobacteria bacterium | reverse complement strand
CGTTGGGCCGCTTCACGAAAATCGACTTTATCAAAGGAGATGATTTCTGTTTTGCGCGGATAGCTGCTTTTATATTTATCAAGTATTCTGTCAAGAAAGCTGATGGCATATGCGACAATATCTGCGAGATGTTTTTTGATTTCTTTCAGACGCGTCTTGATATCATCCATCTCCTGCTTCCGCCAGCAGAAGGGCGGGCCTGAGGACCAGGGCCCTTGCCAAAGCAACCCGCTGCTGTTCACCGCCCGAGAGCTTGGTAACCCGATGATGAAGGCGATCTTTGAGACCGACCCTCACCAGGATGGCCTCGGCCGCATCCTGCGCAGCGCTCTTGCTTCGCCCCCTTATGAGGGCCGGCATCATCGTATTTTCGAGTGCACTGAATTCGGATAAAAGATGATGAAACTGAAAAACAAAGCCGATCGATTCGTTCCTGAACCGTGCCAGCGTTTTGGCATCATAGCGCAAAACATCTTGATCCTTGAAAAACAATCGACCGCTGTCGGGACGGTCGAGTGTCCCCAGGACGTGCAGCAGCGTCGATTTCCCGATCCCGGAGGCCCCCACCACCGCCAGGGTCTCGCCCGAAACCAAATCGAAATTGACCTCTTTTAAAATATCGATCCGGGCGCCGCTGCCGTTGTAGCTCTTGCTCAGATCCCGCAGGGCCATCAGTGCATCACCCGGTGGGGCCGGCCGACCGGAAAGAGATAGGGTGCCGGTTCTATCCATAGCGTATCGCCTCGACCGGGTCGAGTTTGGACGCCTGTCGCGCCGGATAGAGCGTGGCGAGGAAACAGATGGAAAGCGCCGCACCGACAATGATCACGACATCTAAAAGCTCGAGACGAACCGGCAGTTTGGTGGTGAAATAGTATATGTCACCGGTGAGTTCGACGATGCTGTAGTGCTTGAGTACGGTGCAGAGCAATGAGCCGAGCAGCACCCCCAGGGCCGTGCCGACCGCGCCGATGGTCATTCCCTTGAACACGAAAATTTTTCGAATGCTCTGGTCGGTCGCCCCCATGGCTTTCAAGATGGCGATATCGCGTGTCTTACCCATGACCATCATGATGAGGGTGCTGGCGATGTTGAACGCGGCCACCAGGATGATCAGCGTCAGGATGATGAACATGGCGGTCTTTTCGAGCTTGAGGGCCGTGAACAAGTTTTGATTTTTTCGCACCCAGTCCCAGGCCCAGTATGGGAAACCAAGACCGGTGGTTATCTGATCGGCGATCTTGCGGGCGTGGTAGACATCCTTGACGCGCAGTTCGACGGCCGATACGGCATCATCCATGCGCAGCAGCTTCTGGGCGTCGTCAAGGCGAATATAGGCGAACGAGCCGTCGAAATCATACATGCCGGATTCGAAATAACCGGTCACCTGAAACTGCTTCATGGCCGGGACGTGCCCGATGGGTGACAGCATTCCCCGGGGAGAGATCAAGTAGACCATATCCCCTTTCACCACCCCCAGATTTCGGGCCAGTTCTCTTCCCAGTACGATGGGGGGTGTCCCGGCAGCGGCGTCCTCCGGGCGGTTTGCCGCGTCACCTCCGGCGGGCAGGGAGATGTTCTCCAGCGTCTTGATGACCTTGCCGGCGCTGCTCGGATCAATTCCTCTGAGCACGGCTCCCGAAACGCCGCGGGCGGAACGCAGCATAACCTGCTCGTAAATCACCGGCGCGGCAGCCAGCACACCGTCAACCGATTCGGCGTAGGTGACCACCCGCCGATAATCATTGAATGCCCCGCCCTGGCGCATGATGACAACCTGAGCCTGACCGCCCAGAATACGCGTCTTCAGGTCCGATTCGAAACCGGACATGACGGCGATCACCACGATGAGCGCCATGACCCCTACCATGACACCGGCAGTGGAAAGGATCGTGATCAGGGAGATAAAGGCCTGCTTCTGTCGGGCCCTCAAATAGCGACCGCCGATAAAATATTCGAAAGACATATTCGTTGAGGTCCGGTAACTGGCTCCAGGCCGATCGGTCAGCCGCGGCCGCTGTCAAACAGCTATCCCCTGCCCCTTTCAACCGGCTTCATGTGGGGGAACAAAATCACCTCGCGGATGGAAGGTGAGTCGGTCAGAAGCATGACCAGGCGGTCAATACCAATTCCTTCGCCGGCGGTCGGCGGCATGCCATATTCGAGGGCCTCGATGTAGTCTTCGTCCATCAAATGGGCCTCTTCATCACCGGCCTCGCGGTTGGCAACCTGCTGCAGGAATCGGTCTCTCTGGTCCGCAGGATCGTTCAATTCGGAAAAGCCGTTGGCGATCTCGCGCCCCGCGATGAAGAGTTCGAAACGATCTGTGAGCCCCGGATCGCGCTCACTTCTGCGGGACAGCGGCGACACCTCGACCGGATACCCGACGATGAAGGTGGGTTGAATCAGTTTCGGTTCGACCAATGCATCGAAGATTTTGGTGATCACCTTCCCGATGCATCCGGTCTTGGTCACCTGCACTTGGCTGCGTTCCGCCAAAGCCAGCAGTCCATCGCGGTCTTCCAGCAGACGGGCCTCGACCCCGCCGATCGTGGTTAAGGCTTCCAGCAGCGACAACCGCTGCCAAGGGCCACCGAATTCGATGGTGTGGCCCTGGTAGGAGATGGATGTCGAACCGCAGACCTTTCGGGCCACCTCGGCCACCAACTGCTCGGTCAAAACCATCAGGTCTTCGTAAGTGGCGTAAGCCCGGTAAAATTCGAGCATCGTGAATTCCGGATTGTGCTGGGTGGAAACGCCTTCGTTTCTGAAGTTGCGGTTGATCTCGAATACCCGGTCGAATCCGCCCACGACCAACCGTTTCAGGTAGAGCTCCGGGGCAATGCGCAGATACAAGTTCATGCCGAGCGCGTTGTGATAGGTTTTGAACGGCGCGGCCTCGGCACCCCCGGGGACCGGCTGCATCATCGGTGTCTCGACTTCAAGAAAGTCGCGCTGCAGGAAAAACTCACGCACCGCCTGAATTGTTTGAGATCTCCGCAAAAAAATCTTTCGCACTTCGGCATTCATGATCAGGTCGACATAGCGCTGACGATAGCGCTTCTCGGGATCTTTGAGGCCGTGGAATTTTTCCGGCAAAGGGCGGATCGATTTGCAGAGCAGGACGAAAGCCTCGACCAAAAGCGTCCATTCACCGGTTTTGGTCTTGAACAGAGCGCCGGACAGCCCGATGATATCGCCGATATCCAACTGTTTGAAGAGGTCGTAGGACCGGTCACCGACCTTGTCTTTGCGAATATACGCCTGCATCTGGCCAGTTTGGTCTCTGAAGCGCACGAAAGCGGCCTTCCCAAAGCGGTTGACGGCCATCATGCGTCCGGCCGCAACGAATTTCGGGCCGTTCTCACTGATGTGGACAGTTGGCTCCTGCACCTGTCCCATGATATCCGCGACCGTATGGAGAACTTTGAAATCATTCGGGTAAACGTCTACTGCCTGTTCCCGCAAGTCGTTGATTTTACTGCGCCGCTTTTCAAGAATATCGCTTGTCTTTTCCGTATTCATGTCTTGCCTGCAACACCGCATTCTGTGGGTCCGGTTGATTTGATGGTCGGCTCGGCCGCGGTCCACAGTCAATACCGACCTTGAAGGCGGGATGTTTCGCCCGGGTGCACCGGCCCACGGCTCATCAGGTCATAAAAGTATAAGTCGGAATTGGTATCGTAAAATGGGCAGAGTGTCAAGCCCCGGTCGGTGGGTCGATCCGTTTTAAGCAGAAAGAAAAGGTCGTTCCAGCGCCTTGGCGACTGCCGACTTCGAGACGACTGTCATACGATTCGATGATGCTGTGGACGATGGAGAGCCCCAATCCTGTGCCGTTTGGTTTGGTTGTAAAAAAAGGATCGAAAATCGATTTGATGGTGTCGTTCGACATGCCGCAGCCGTCATCGGTGACCTCGATGCAAGCCCGGTTTGCCTTTGTGGGATAGAGACGGACGGCGATTGTTCCGCTGCCGTTGATGGCCTCGGATGCATTGAGCAAAAGGTTCCATAATACCTGGCGCAGATGAACCGGGTCCATATCGACAAACAGGCCGGCCTTAAAATCCTTCTGGATTGAAATCCGGCCGCGGCAGCTGGTGTCTTTTTCAAACAGCTCCACGGTTTCGGCGACGGCTTTGTCCAGTGCGATCCGTTCAATCTTGCCGGCGGGCGGGCGGGCAAAGAGCAGAAAGTTGTTTACAAGCGAACTGAGGCGGTCGGCTTCACGCAGAACGATATGCATTAGACGGGCATGATCGGGATCGAGGCGCACCCCGTCGCGCAGGATTTGAATTGAACCGCTCATCGATGCCAGTGGGTTCTTGATTTCATGTGCCAGTCCGGCCGCCATTTCACCGACAGCCGCCATTTTTTCGACCCGCCGAACCTGGTTCTCCATAGCCCAGAGTTCCTTGCGCGATTTGCGGGTCTGTTCGGCCAACAGACTGCTCAAAAAAGCCACCGCAAAACAACCGAAGATCGTTATCAGGATTTTGTACAAGACCTGGTTAAAATCACCGTTCCCGGCCGCCAGCCCATCTTCGAGTTCGAAGGGCTTTATAACACCCCTGTATTCCGATATGACCAAAAAGGCATACTGAGCGCTGCACAGCAGCGAAATGATCATGCTGCCCCTGCGATAGAGCAGCATGCTCGAATAGATGATAACCACAAGGTAGAGAAAGGAAAAAATGCTCGAGTAATTGCCCGTCACATAGATGACCAAAGACACGATCACCGTGTCCAGCCCGATCTGGACGTAGGTAAAGGCAACCACGTTTGCGACCCGGCCGAGGAGAAGCGTGTAGAGAAAAGACATGAAGAATATGCTGGCTATCAGGCCATAGAGCACCAGTAGGCCGGGGGCCAGCGGGGACGCGGCAACGCCGAGCTGCAGAACGATCGTGGAGCCGAGCAGAAGGGTCGTGAACAGGACCCGCGCCAACATCAACCACTTCAACCTGAAGCGCATATCCTCGTCACGTTTCGAAGCGGTGTGGACGGGTAAGTTTGTCATGGCTGGTGCTTTAACGGGTGGTCTCAGTCACGGCCGAGGATTTTCTAACCGTGGCTGCAGGGGAGCGAGGCGGCGGGCTTTTCCACCACCGCAAGGGTTCACGAAAAAACAAGTTCACAATTAAGGGCGTCGAGGCGCTCAACCGGTAAGGCACGAAAAAGAGAGAATATCCGGATATGATGAGTTTTCACGCCGGCAGCCGGACGGGATGAATCGGCGTCCAGAATGTGACGTTATAATTAAGTGATCCCGAAGGGACTGCGTGCAGCCCCGCCCAAAAAACGCCGGCACATTGTTTACCGGCTGGCCGTCATCCGCCGGCCGTGTCAACCGCCGATGGTACCGGCCATTTTAAAGATCGGCAGGTACATGGCGATGACCAGACCGCCGATCGTCACGCCGAGAAAAACCAGCATGAACGGTTCAATCAGTGCTGTCAAGTTTTCCACCGCCTGATCGACCTCATCGTCGTAAAAAACGGCGATCTTTTCCAACATGGAGTCGAGAGCGCCGGTGGATTCGCCGACCGCGATCATCTGGCAGACCATCGATGGAAAAACGCCGCTCTCCTGGAGGGGATCTGCCATGGTGCGGCCTTCCGCGATATCGGACCGCACGCTGTAGACCGCTTTTTCGATGGTTTTGTTGCCGGCGGTCTTGGCCACGATATCGAGGGCCTCCAGTATCGCAACCCCGCTGGAGAGCATGGTACTCATGGTGCGGGTGAACTTTGCGACGGCCACTTTACGGATCAGGACGCCGAACACCGGCAGTTTCAGGACCATTTCATCGACCATCTCGCGTCCTTTTTCAGTCCCGTACACCTTCTTGAACGCGAAGATAAAAAGGATCAGGCCGATAACGATCCATATGATGTTTTTCTTGGCAAAGTTGCTGACATCGATGACGAGTTGGGTAAATGCCGGCAGTTCACTGCCGAAATCGGCGAACATTTCCTGGAAAACCGGAATGACGAACACCAGGATGACCGCCAGCACGATGGCGGCAATGATCAAGGTCACAACCGGGTAGGTCATTGCGCCCTTTACTTGGGACTTCAACTTGGCGGCCTTTTCCATGTAGACAGACAAGCGGCGCAGAATCGTGTCCAGAATACCGCCGGCCTCGCCGGCCGCCACCATGTTCACAAAAAGGTCGTCGAACTGTTTGGGGAATTTTTTCAGCGACTCGGCCAGCGTGGCGCCGCCTTCAACCGACTCTTTGATACTTTTCAGCATCTTTTTGAAGGTGGCATTCTCCTGCTGCCCGTAAAGGATATCCAGACACTGGATGATGGGCAGGCCGGCATCGATCATGGTGGAAAACTGCCGGGCAAACAGGATGATATCGTGTTGTTTGACCTTCGGTTGCAGAAAAGCGACGCTTGCGAAAAGGTCCTTCGGCTTTTGTTTAATCTTGGTCGGCTCGATCTTCATCCGTCTGAGACTGGTCCGGACGATCTCCTCCGAAGACGACTCCATTTCGCCTTTCTTTTTTTCGCCGCGCACGTTTTTACCCTGCCAAAGATAGACCGGCATATGTCGATTCCCCCTTTTATTAGCAAAACGACTCTTTTTTTACGCAACTAATGAGATACATTGTAGCATAATGTCTATCAGACTACAATACTGTTTTGGTCCGTTGAGTCCCGCCCCGGCGGGATTGGGTCCGTTGAGCCGGTTTTGCCCGTTAAGCTGGTTCAAACGGCTGCGGAAAGGGCCTGCAACGCCTTTGCGCCTTATTTGGCTTTGAGCTTTCGTCTGAGAACTTTACGCTCGCGACGCCTTTCGCTCCTTTGCCGTTCTCATTCCCGCACCTACCTCATATTGACCGGTTTTCATCAATTTCCTTGCACCGTCCGGTTCAATCCCGCCGCAGCGGGACTAAACGGGTCCAACCGGCCCAACGGGCTAAACCGGCTCAACCTTTCCTTATGCTTGATAAAGGCGGGGGTATGTGTAATTCTAACCCCTTAAAC
>JAQAZR010000142.1:0-5635 GCA_032127235.1 Deltaproteobacteria bacterium | reverse complement strand
GCTGACCGGTACGACCGCCGTCATCCTGGTGAGTGACGGCAAGAAGAATGTGGGAATGGACGCCTCAAAGGCGGCCCAGGAAGTGAAAAACCGCTACGGGGACAATATCTGCTTTTACACCGTTCTGGTCGGGGACGATGCGGCCGGAAAGGCACTGATGGATGAGATTGCGAGAATCGGGCAGTGCGGTTTCTCCACCACGGCCGACGCCATTTACTCCAGCGAGGGAATGGCCGGCTTCGTGAATGCGGCATTCTGCGGCGGGGCGCCGCCTCCCGTTGTTGTGGCTGTCATTGGAGACAGCGACGGAGACGGGATACTCGACAATTTAGACAAGTGCCCCAATACGCCCAAGGGGGCCACGGTCAACCAATACGGCTGCTGGGCCTACCAGGGTGATATTCTATTCGACTTCGACAAATACGACATCAAACCCGCAGCCTATCCGATCCTCGACGAAGCTCTCGTGGTTTATCAGAAAAATCCGGGCCTCAGAGTGGAGGTGCAGGGCTTTACCGACAGCATCGGTACGGAAGAATACAATCAGGGGTTGTCGGAGAGACGGGCCGACGCAGTCAGGAACTACCTGGTCGAAAGAGGCGTCAATCCTGAAAAAATCTCCGCCAAAGGATATGGGGAGCTGAACCCCGTGGCCTCGAACGACACCAAGGAAGGCCGCGCCCTGAACCGCAGGGTCGAGTTTGCTGCAACTGAAAACTATGATTGATCGAATCCGACCTTAATACTTGAACCGTTTAGGAAGAATTGACCTGATAGAAAAAGGGGGCCCCCCGGACAGGGGAGTCCCCTTTTTGATTTTTTTTCGACCGGAAAGGTCATGGTGGCCCAGAACCAAGCGACGATAGAGACCATCACGGACGAGACGCTGCGTTACACGATAAACGAGTACCGGCTGATATTGACGAATGACAAGGAAATAACACTCGATTTGCGGAAAACGGATAAGCTGTCGAATTTCGTTTTTTTATAGAAATGGGTCACCCCGTGGGCAAAGGAACTGGCTGAAATACACGGCACACCGCTTGAAACCCTATCGGCCATGCCCATCGAAGATCGGGTCGCTATGTCACTGGTGGTGGTTGCCAGAGATGGGATAAATGACCTCAGGGTCGATAACGGAATCATCAAGATTTCCGATTGACCATCCGGACTGACATTATTATGTTATCCATTTAGGTCTTTATTGGATGGCGCTGGTTGGGGCGTATTGCCGCACCTGTCGCGGCAAGATATGGTGTCCTTTATCCCGAGGCGCCGCACAATCCTATCAACAATTTCGAACGGGACCATTACGATGCAAGCAAAAAGGCAGTACCCTTCCAAACCGGATAAGGTCTATTTTTTCGGCACCTGCGTCATCGATCTGATCTACCCCGATGCCGGCATGGCGGCCATTCAACTGCTGGAAAGGGAAGGCCTGGAAGTCATTTTCCCTCAAGACCAGTCCTGCTGCGGGCAACCGGCCTTCAACTCAGGCTTTCCGGATGAAGCCCGGAAAGTGGCCCGAGAACAGATGCGTGTTTTTCATCGGGATTACCCCATCGTCGTTCCCTCCGGCTCCTGTGCCGGGATGATGAGATGCCATTACCCGGAACTTTTCGAGGGGACTGAACTTCAGGCGGCTGCCGAAAAATTTGGCGGGCGAGTGTTCGAGCTGACGGAATTTTTGACCCGCGTACTACAGGTAAAACTCGAAGACTTTGGAGCCCCTATGAAAGTGACCTGGCACTCCTCCTGCCATGCACTGCGGGAGATGGGCGTCACCGAGGATTCCAAATCGCTTCTGCGGCAGCTGAAAAATGTCGAGCTGGTCGAACTGCAGAACGAAAAAGAGTGCTGCGGTTTCGGCGGCACCTTTTCCGTCAAACATCCGGAAATATCCGGCAGCATGGCGCGTGACAAGATCGACGACATCCAGGCCACCGGGGCGCCGGTGGTCATCTCGGGGGACTGCGCCTGCCTGCTCCACATCACCGGGGCCGCCGAGAAATTACGGCGGCCGTTGAGGGGAAGACATATTGCCGAGTTCATTTGGGAGAGAACCCATGATTGACCAGACAGCCTTCAACTTCAAACAAAACATTTCCAAAGCCCTTGGGGACCGCCAACTGCGCGCCAATCTAAAGTCGGCCATGGACGGCCTGAAGGCCAAACGGCTCAATGTCTTTGCAGATGACGACGAACTGCAACAGCTCCGAACTCTCTGCAACGCCATCAAGAAAAGGGCCCTCAGCCGGTTGCCGCAGCTTCTGGAACAGCTGGAGGAAAAGTGTGCCCAAAACGGCATCCAGGTTCACTGGGCCGAGACCACCGACGCGGCCTGCCGGATTGTCCTCGACATCATGAAACAGCACGGCGCCTCCCGTTTGTTGAAGGGCAAATCGATGGTGTCCGAGGAGATGCACCTCAATCAATACCTGCAGAAGAAAGGCATCGAAGCCATCGAGACCGATCTGGGTGAATTCATCATCCAGTTGGACGGCGAACCCCCTTCCCACATCATCGTGCCGGCTGTGCACAAGAACAAGGATCAGATCGCCAAAACCTTTCACGAGAAGATTCCCGGTGCGCCCTACACTGAAGTGGTGGAGGAGCTCAACAGCATCGCCCGAAAAAACCTGCGTCAGAAATTTTTCGAAGGCCAGATCGGCCTGAGCGGTGTCAACTTTGCCGTGGCCGAAACCGGCACCCTCTGCCTGGTGGAAAACGAAGGCAACGGCCGCATGTGCACCACGGTACCGCCGGTGCATATCGCCGTGATGGGGATCGAAAAAGTGGTTGAACGAATGGAGGAAATCCCGCCGCTGCTGCGCTTGCTGACCGGGTCGGCCACGGGGCAGCTGATCACCACCTATGTCAACATGATCACCTCCCCACGCAAACCGGGCGAGAAGGACGGCCCCAAGGAAGTTCACCTGGTCCTGTTGGACAACGGTCGCTCTAAAATCCTGGCCGATGCCGAGCTGCGACAGACCCTTTACTGTATCCGCTGCGGGACCTGCCTCAATCACTGCCCGGTCTACACCCGATTGGGCGGCCACGCTTACGGATTCGTCTACCCGGGACCCATCGGGGAAATACTGACCCCTCAGATCGAGGGGCTGGATGTCGCCGGCGAACTGGCCACGGCCTCCACCTTGTGCAACGCCTGCGAAGAAGTGTGCCCGGTAATGATCCCGATTCCGCGTCTGATCCGCAGGATGCGAACCGAAAGCTACGCCAAAAATTCTTCCGGAACCGTCAAGGGCCACGGCTACAAGGCCAATTTCCTGGAGTCGACCGCCTGGACAGTGTGGGCCAAAATGAACACCATCCCTTGGTTGAATTCACTGAATTCAAGAATGTTGGGGCTTCTGGGCGGTCTACTGCCGAAGGCCGGCCCGCTCAAGGCCTGGATGAGCGTGCGATCGAAACCGAAATTCGCCGCCAAATCCCTTCATCAGAGGGTTAAGGAAAGAGGGGTGAACCGTGAGTAGCGCCGCCAGAGATCGAATAATGTCTAACATACGTGCGGCCGCAGGCGACGGCAGCGAAGTGCCGGCCACGGCCTGCCTGCCCATCGCAACTTACGGGCCGCAGGAAAAAATCGACCGCCTGAAGTCTTTGATGGAAGCCGTAAAAGCCGAAGTCCACGTGGTCTCGAAAAAAGACTGGCCGACTGCCGTCAAATCGGTTCTCCGACAGCGGAAGCTGAAGACGTTGCTTTACGCCCCCGAAACCGCCCTCGGACCGGAGTTGGAGACGGCCTGGCAGAACGATTCCGAAGGGCTGCCCGAGCTGGTTGTCTACGAAGGCGAGATCGAGTCTTTCAAAGAGACGCTTTTTCAGACCGATGCCGCAATTACCACAACCGTCGGGGCCATCGCCGAAACCGGTGCGGTGGTGCTCTGGCCGGATTCCACAGAGCCGCGGCTCATGTCGCTGGTGCCCCCGGTTCATATCGCCGTGGTGGAATCCGCCACCATCTATAATTCCTTCTGCGAGATCATCCAGACGCAGAGTTGGCCGGAAAAGATGCCCACCAATGTGATTCTGATCTCGGGACCGTCCAAGACCGCCGACATCGAAATGACCCTGGCCTTCGGTGTGCACGGTCCCAAGGAGTTGATCGTATTCATTCTGAAATAAAATCTGCGGTTCAAGGGTTTGGTCGGTTGCCGCCCTTGCGCTTTTCCTGCAGCAGCCAATTGATGATGTCGGCCGGATCGGGCGTTTCGGATGAAGGGATCCGCGACGCTTCCGGGCCCCTCTTCGGACCGGCAGCCCTTCTCTCCGACGCCGGCCTGTTGACTTTGCTCATCTGCTCCGTTTGCAGGGGCGCCGGAGCAAGCGGGGGAGCGGTGGGCGATTTCGTTGGTTGGATCGGTTTTTCCGGCGGATGTTCGGCCACAATTGGACTTGCGGATTTTTCGGGAGGAGCGATTTCGATTTTCTTGTCCGTGAGCGGCGGTTCTGCACCCTGCGGTAATGCCTGTTTCTGCGTTTGCATGGCCTCCGGTGACGACCTCAAAACGACAACACCGTCTGTGGGGATGTGCTTTGCCGCGGTTTTTTCGGAGACCTTCTCGGAGGGAGGTGTTTTCACCGCGCCGGAAGACAGTGACGGCGCTGGCTGCGGCAGGGGTGCAAACGAGGCCGCCGCTTTCCGGGCCGGTTGCCCGGCGGGCGCCCGAATCGTTTCCGGAGCCGAGAGCTTTTCCGGGGACTGGCCAGGATTCAAGTCCAAGTACAGGAGATAGCTGCCCGGCACAAAAATCACCAGCGCCAGAAGGATGTGAAATCTGATGCGGCTTGACCTTTTGGGCGGTACCGCAGGTATGGGGAGCGCTTGACTTTTTAACGGATGTAATGTGGGGCCGTCGCCAGCAGGGAGAGAGTTCCCCAAAGTAATAGTCTTTGACGGCGAATCGGCCCTTGCCGGCAGATACTCGTCGGGCAGCGGCGCTCCAGACACATTCGGTATGCACATGCGCTCTTTGCAGGCAGCGATCATCCGGCTGTCGATTTCCATCGCATTTTTTCCGAACCCGAGCACCAGGGCGAGATCACAGATGATATTGATCTGTCGCGGAAAGCCGCTGGAGAAAGCATGGATTTCACGGACGGCGTCATCGGTAAAAATCTTTGCTTCAGTCCCCGCAATCTTCAGGCGATGGGCAATGTAGGCTTCGGTTTCGGCTTCGGTCAGCGGTTGGAGATTGTAGCTGATGGTGATTCTTTCCCGAATGGCCCTGTTTTCCGGTTTATAAAGCAGCTGATTGAACCCAATTTGCCCCACCAGGATGATGGTCAACAGTCTGGTGCTCCGGCATTCCATGTTGGACAGCAACCGAACCTCTTCCAGTATCTCCGTGCTCATGATCTGAGCTTCGTCGACAATGAGCAGGGCCTTTTGCCCCCGCTCGCAGGTGCGTTCCAGGAAGTGGTCGAATGCTTCCGTGAAGGTTTCTTTGTCTTGCACGCGGTGGTGGATGCCAAAGCTGTGGGATACCAGGAAAAAGAAATCTTTGCGGTCGAAGCCGGGGTCGGACAGCTTGGCGACCACGACGTTGTCGTCGACGAGCCGGTCGACAAGTGAGCTGATCAGCGCGGTTTTACCGGTTCCGATATCGCC
>JAQAZR010000141.1:0-12970 GCA_032127235.1 Deltaproteobacteria bacterium | reverse complement strand
GATGTGCTGACCGCCGACCGACTGCCAGGAAAGATCGGATTTGATTTCTCTCAACTTCCCGTCCTCCGGCGGCCGGGAGTGAATGGTGTAGTCGTAAGTGGCCTGAAAAATGCAAACGCAGTCCTTGCCTCTGCCGTTGTTTTCCACCACATAGTTTCTCTTGATGGTTCGCAGACTAAGACCGTTCTCGCGACCCACCTGGTCCAGTTCTTCTTCGCTGAACTTCATCAACACGGCTTTGGACACGCCACGCTCCGATATACGGATCAGTGCCCGACTTTCGCTGCTGCCGGCATAAATGGTGGAAATGCAGGGAAGCCGTTTCAGATACTGCGCCGCAACAATGGCGGCCGTTCGCCGGCCGCCGACCATTACGGGCAGGCAGTAATATTCAAAGAATTTTTTCTGGATGTCTTCGGCGTACTTGTCCCCTCTTTCGTAGATATCCTTGGATATGTACCGCAGGTTGCGGGCGAGATCCTCGGCCGCATCGGTAATCGGCCAATCGATTCGAACGTGAAAGTGGCTCAGCCCGTAGCGATTTTTAGATTTAGTAGACGGATCTCTTTGGATCATAAGGGCATAATCCACCGGCAGCAATATTCCCAGGAAGTCATAGAAGTGGGCGGATTCCAGAAACTTATACTTGCTGTCAAACCCGTTGATCAGAGGCAATGTCTTCGACTGAAGCAAATTGGTCTTGGTGATTCGATTGACACCGAAAAAGCGGATGTACTTCTTGTGTTCCGTCGCCAGAGAGTCTTCTACGAAAATCACCAGAAAAGTGTTCTGAGCCCCGTATTCGATGTCCGGAATTCGGGCCCGGGGCTTTAGTTCCCGTTTTTCGACAAAAGGAAACGTTGCGCCTGTCTGCACGAATTTATAATAAGAATCGATCAGCGCATATTTTAAAAGGAAATGATCGAGTTCATCCCGTAACAGTTCATAGTAAGAGCGCCTCAACCGGTCGGCCTTGCTCAATTCCTCCCTGACACGCCAGAACGTCAACTTATCTCCTATCTTCCACCGACGGTTTGCAGCCGAGAAGCAACGAGCAGCTGCTCGTTTATCAAAAGTACTTATTATTATAACATATTTTATTATCGGCCCAAAGAACTTTTTCTTTAGCTGCTCGTCACGCCGGCTGCGCTATGGCGTTTTGTCCGGTTTGTGATTGAATTTTTCAACCCAGCGATAGAGAGTCTCCCGATATCGATAGGCTGGAATGACGAGGATCAGGCAAACGATCACCAGCACGGTCAGCCACAGGTAATTCCGTTCGAAAAGAAGAGCCCCCTGCAGGCTGAGCATCAACGTGCCGGGCATTCGGCCGAGTGTGGAAATGAGCATGAACAGTTTGATCGAGAGGTTGCCCAAACCGAGGAAAAGACAGAGGTAGTCTTTCGGAAAGCCCGGAAGAACGAACAGGGAAAAAACGAGGATCACACCCTGGTGCCGCAGGAATGTATCGAAACGCCTGAGTGTGCTCTCTGGAACGAGACGGCGAATGAAGTGATTGCCCAGGTAACGCCCGATTAGGAAATTGGCCAAAGATCCCAGGGTCAGTCCGATGGTTGAAAACAGGAACCCCTTGCCGGCGCCGAAGATGTAACCGCCGATGAAACCTGTGGCCTCACCGGGCACCGGGGCGAAGATAACCTGTAAGAACTGAAAGGCGATAAAGGCCAGCGGTGCAAAGATCCCGAAGGATCTGATCATGCCCGCCACTTGTTCCTTGTCCGTAACGAATCGGTAGATCGCCTTCAGGTGAGTCCCAAGCGCTTCCCGGTATACAAATCCCAGCACCAAAAGAATGACGGCTGCAGCGGCGGCCAACAACCAGTGGCGCCAATTAAAAAATTCACGACTCGACTTTCCGTTGTCTGAACTGTCCATGTTGGTTCGGAATCGCGGGAAAAAATGCAAGATAGCCGGATGAAGCCAAAAGATGCCGTGTCCGGATTGACACGCTTTACGGCGCCTTTTCTTCGACCGCTTCCAAAGCGGCAATGGCGGGCAGTGTCTTTCCTTCCAACATTTCAAGGAATGCCCCACCACCGGTCGAAATAAAGGATATCCGATCCGTCTCACCGGCCATGTGGACAGCGGCGTCGGTATCTCCACCGCCGACGATCGTCAACGCGTGGGCCGCTGCGACGCTGGCGGCCATGGACGTGGTTCCGCGGCTGAAGGCGTCGATTTCAAACATGCCCATGGGACCGTTCCAAACCACCGTGCGGGCATCCTGCAGCGCTTCTCGAAAAAGCAGCGAGGTGGCCGGGCCGATATCGAGTGCCATCCAGTCGGTTGGGATTTCCTGGGCCGGAACAATCTTGGCGGGCGCCTTGGCATCCGCTTCCGGCGCGACAACCAAGTCTACAGGCAGATAGAATCGGACTCCTTTTTCAGTGGCCTTCTTCATGACATCTCCGGCTGCGGCGACCCGGTCTTCTTCAATTTTCGACTTGCCGACAGCATACCCCATGTATTTCAAAAAGGTGTTGGCCATAGCCCCTCCCACGATTACCGTATCGACACGCTGCAGCATGTTGTGAAGGGCCGCGAGTTTGGAGGAAACCTTGGCCCCTCCGACCACGGCTGCCAGGGGGCGGCGGGGGTCTGCCATCGCTTTCTTTATATAGTTGATTTCTTTTTCCAGCAGAAAACCGGCACCCGAAATCGGGGCGAATTTGGTTATGGCAACAACCGACGCATTGGCGCGGTGGGATACCGCAAAGGCATCGTTGATGTAGACGTCGCACAAAGCGGCCAGGGACTTGGCAAAAGCATCGTCGTTCTCCTGCTCTTGTGAATGAAACCGTAAATTTTCCAGCAACATCACGTCACCGGGCTGCATTCCGGATATCAGATGAGCGACCGCCTCTCCGACGCAGTCCTCCGCCATCTTGACATCCGCGTCGAGCAGGTCGCCGAGACGTCCGGCAACCGGCGACAGGCTGAATTCCGGTGCCGGCTTCCCCTTCGGACGTCCTAAATGGCTGGCAAGAATCAACTTGGCACCCTTTTCGCGCGCATAAGCAATGGTGGGCAACGCTGCCCTGATTCGCGAGTCATCAGTAATGAGTTGCTGCTTATCCAAGGGAACGTTGAAATCGACCCGGATAAACACCCGCTTGCCACTGATGTCGATGTCTCTAATCGTTTTCATGTTTCTCTCCTTGTCCGCTGGCTGTCTTTTTCTGTTGCTGCATCCGTCGATGCAGATCTTTTTTCTTAGACCAGCGCTCCAGAAAACCGATCGCGCCGGAAGCATAAGCCCGTTCCAGTTTTTCTTCGTGAACTTTCAAGCCTTCGGATTTCTTCATGGCCGCCCTGAGACACTCGGTCTTGTACAAACAGGGCATGCACGATTCAGGCGTGTGCCGGAGCCCGTCTGCGCCGAGGGGAAACACCTTGTCCAGCTTCGAGAAGCAATAAGGATAATCGCTTTTACGATGCTTTGGATCCGTGTTCGACATCTTTATACATCCTTTGCATGTCTCACACACATGCCCAGCAGGGGGTTTCCACGTCAGGCCTTTATATTGCAGCGGTTCAGGTGTCGATCTGGTCGAATTCCCGGTTGATGCGGGCAATGTGACCCTGGTCGGCAAAACTGAAATAGCGGTTGTTTCCGATGATAAGGTGTTCGTGCACTGTGATGTTGGTCACGCGACAGGCAAAGATCAATCGTCGGGTGATGGCGATGTCGTCCGACGATGGCTGCGGGTCGCCCGAAGGATGGTTGTGCGCAAAGATCAGAGCCGCTGCCTGATTCTTCAGGGCCGCCCGAACGACTTCGCGGGGATAAACCGAGCTGGCGGTCAAAGTCCCCTTAAAAAGCGTTTCGGTGGCGATCACACGGTTTTTGGCATCGAGATAGATGGCCCTGAAGTGTTCCCGCTGCTTGTCCCGCATGCTGTGATAGAGGAAATCGAACAGATCCCGAGAGTTGTTCAAGGGATTTTTGTTTTCGATTTTCCGGGTCAGGTAGCGGTCGGCAACGGCCTTGACCAGCTTGATCCCAAAAAGGTTTATGGGCCCGATGCCGTCGACCTCGCAAAGGTCCTCGGGAGCCGCTTCCAGCACCCCCTGAAGGCTCCTGAATCTGGCCAGGGCGTTTTTGGCCGCATCCTTGCAATCCTTGCGGGGTGTTGCCAGGGTCAGCAGCAGCTCGATCACCTCGTAATCGTGAAACCCTTTCAACCCGGATGACAAAAACTTCTCCCGCAGTCTCTTCCGGTGGCCTGCGCCTTTGTGTATTTGAGTGGCCGGCAATGAAGATTTCCCTTTAGCTTCTATTGATCAATGACCCTTCTCCTCAATCTCGTTATTCTTCATCCAGCTCGTATTTGAGCTCACGGGTCATCAGGCGTTGGAGTGCGACCTCGGGCGCGAGATCATCATATAAAATATGATACGTCGCGTGGCAGATGGGCATCTCGACGCCGAGTTTCCGCGAAAGGTTATAGACGGACTGGGAGGTTTTCACGCCTTCGGCCACCATGCGCATTTCGGCCAGAATGTCTTTGAGCTTTATGCCGCGCCCTATTTTCTGACCGAGGGTATGATTGCGGCTGAGCGCGCCGGTGCAGGTCAATATGAGATCACCGATGCCGGCCAACCCCGTGAAGGTGCGCGGTTTGGCGCCGAGTACCACACCCAGTCGCCGAATCTCCGTCTGACCGCGAGTGATGAGGGCCGCTCTCGTGTTCAACCCAAGACCGAGCCCGTCGATGACCCCGGTGGCAATGGCAATGACGTTTTTCACCGCACCGCCCAGTTCCACTCCCAGCACATCGTCGTTGGTGTAAACCCTGAAAGAAGACGTTGCAAATACATGCTGAACCAAAGCGGCGACGGCGAGATCCTTTGCGGCGACTGTCACGGCGGTGGGAAAGTCCATGGCGACTTCGCGTGCAAAACTGGGACCTGAGAGCACCGCCAGCTGTTCCTGCGGAACATGCGGCAGGGTCTGACTCAAGACGCCGGTCATGGTCAGATGAGTGGCGTTCTCGATTCCCTTGGAGGCGGTTACGACGATGGCCTCCCGGGGGATATGCTCCCGCATCTGCACCGTCGTCTCCCGCATCACATGAGACGGCACCACCATGAGCACCAAGTCTTTGCCGCCGCTGGCCACGGCCATGTCGGCCGTGGGTTTTACGGTGGATTCCAGGAGAATTCCCGGAAGAAATACCTTGTTTTCCCGCTCCTGCTCGATTTGGGCGATGACCTCGCTTTCATACGCCCACAGGTCGATGTCGTAGCCTTTAGCGGCCAGCAGGTTGGCCAGGGCCGTGCCCCAGCTGCCGGCGCCCACAACACCGATCTTCAGGTTATCAACTGCCTTTTCTGACGGTTTCACGCGTGTCCACCTCACCCCGGAAGGGGTCCGCCTTCGGGCCGTTAATCTTCTTCTATCCGTGCCGCGCCCACCACCGCTTCGCCTTCCTCGATATCGATCAGCTTGACTCCCTGGGTGTTGCGACTGATGACCGAAACACCATTCACCGGAATCCGGATCAACTTGCCGGCGTCGGTCATCAGCATCACGTTGTCATCTTCTTCGACCAGCAGCAGGGCCACGACTTTCCCGTTGCGCTCGCTGGTCTTGATCGTGATCACTCCCTTGCCGCCGCGATTTTGAATGGGGTATTCGTCCACCGAGGTCCTTTTGCCGTAACCGTTCTCGGTCAGGGTGAACAGGGTCTGGCCGTGGCTAAGAACCGCCATCCCGACGATGCAGTCGCCTTTGGCGAGACGCATGCCCCTGACCCCCTGCGAGGTGCGACCCGAGGGCCGCACGTCGGCTTCGTGAAACCGGATCGATTTACCCATGGCCGATACCAGAAACACGTTATAGGTCCCGTCGGTCAGCCGCGCCTCTATCAGCTCGTCTCCGGTGATCAGGGTAATGGCGATAATGCCGCCTGACCGGGGCCGACTGAATGCCATGAGGTCGCTTTTCTTGACGAGCCCGTTGCGGGTTGTCATCAGGATGTGGTGACCGGGTTCGAAAGCCGCCACGGCCATCACCGTGGTCAACTTTTCATCCGGTGCCAGATTGAGCAGATTGATGACGGCTTTACCACGGCTCGTGCGCCCGGCCTGGGGTAAGTCGTACACCTTGCGCCAATAAACCTTGCCCTGATTGGTAAAAAAGAGAAACGTGTGATGCGTCGAAGCCACAAAGAGGTGTTCGACAAAATCTTCTTCCTTGGTCCCCATGGCGGTCTTGCCCTTGCCGCCGCGCCGCTGAATGCGGTAGAGCGTGATCGGGTTGCGTTTGATGTAACCGTCTTTGGAGATAGTGACCACCATGTCCTCTTCGACAATCATGTCCTCGATGTTGATTTCCGTGGTGTCGCGAACGATTTCCGTACGGCGGACATCCGCAAACTCTTTCTGGATCTCGGCGATTTCCTCCTTGATGATGTCCAGAACCAGTCGCTCGTTGCCCAGGATCTCTCTGAAACGGGCGATGTCCTTGAGAACGGCTTCATATTCTTCGACGATCTTTTCGCGCTCGAGCCCGGTCAGCCGCTGCAGGCGCATGTCGAGGATCGCCTTGGCCTGAATGATCGTCAAGTCGAACCGGTCCATCAACCGCGTGCGGGCTTCATCCGGCGAGCGTGAGTTTCTGATCAGGGCCACCACCTCGTCCAGGTTGTCGAGCGCCACCTTTAACCCTTGCAGGATGTGGGCTCGCTCCTCTGCCTTGCGAAGGTCAAAGCGCGTCCGCCGCACGATGATTTCTTTACGGTGGTAAATGAACTGCTCGAGGGTTTCCTTCAACGTCAGCAACTCGGGACGCCCCTGGACCACGGCCAGAAAAATAACCCCGAAGCTGCTTTCGAGGCGCGTGTGTTTGTAAAGCTGATTGATGATAACCCCGGCGATCTGGTCTCTCTTCAATCCCAATGCCATGCGCATTCCCTCACGATCTGACTCGTCCCGGACATAGCGCAGCCCTTCGATCTGCTTGTTTTTGACGAGATCGGCAATCTGTTCGATCAGCCTGGCCTTGTTGACCTGGTACGGCAGCTCGGTGATGACGATCGTCTCGGACTGGGTGCGCTGGTCTTTTTCGACAATGATTCGCCCCCGCATCCGGACGATGCCTCGACCGGTGCTGTAAGCGTCCTCGATGCCCTTGGTGCCGTAAATAATGCCGCCGGTCGGAAAATCCGGACCCGGAATGAGCTTGATCAGGTCGTGCCATTCAAGCTGGGGATTATCGATCAGAGCCTTCGTGGCCTCGCAGACCTCGTTGAGATTGTGCGGCGGAACGTTTGTGGCCATCCCGACCGCTATTCCCGACGACCCGTTGATCAACAGGGATGGAATCTTGGCCGGCATCACCGACGGTTCGGTCAGCGATTCGTCATAGTTGGGTACGAAATCGACGGTTTCCTTGTCCAGGTCGGCCAACATTTCGTGCGCCAGGCGCGTCATCCGTATCTCGGTGTACCGCATGGCAGCCGGCGGATCACCGTCGACCGATCCGAAGTTACCCTGTCCGTCGACCATCGGGTACCGCAGCGAGAAATCTTGAGCCATGCGCACAATGGTGTCATAGACCGCCGTGTCGCCGTGAGGATGGTACTTACCGATGACATCGCCGACGATACGCGCCGATTTCTTGTAGGCCTTGTTCCAGTCGTTTCTGAGCTCCCGCATGGCGAAAAGCACGCGGCGGTGGACCGGCTTGAGACCGTCTCGCACGTCGGGCAGCGCCCGTCCGATTATAACGCTCATGGCATAATCGAGGTAGGATTTACGCATCTCGCTTTCGATACTGACCATGGCCGATTTCTCAGTTGGTATCATTTACTCACCTTGTTTATTCGGTTAAGCCGGTTTAGTCCCGCCGGCGGGGTTGGGCCCGTTTAGCCGGTTGGTTTGGTCGATCGGGTCAGGATTCAAAAACCGCTCAACCGGCCTAACGGGCTAAACCGGCTCAACGGACTCTTATATCACGTTTTAGACGGTTCAACCAGATTCTGATAACTGGCGTGATAGATGTCCGTCAGGGTCAGAAAACCGGTGACCACCAGCGGTCCGAAAATGATCCCCGGAATGCCGATGAGTGAAACGATAGGGATGAACAGCAAGAGAAATACAACCCCGCAGGTGACCGGTGACGCCACCACCGAGGGGAGTTTGCGATTCAGCATCCGGTAGAGCGGATTGAAAGCCCCGGTGACCGTTGCCGCCACGACAATCGTGGAGAGAAAGGGCCACAGCAGCCAGCCGAGCATGAAGAGGCACACCAGGTAATAGGCCAGAAACACCCGCAGAATCAATTTACCGGTATGGAGACCGTGCCGGCTTTCGTCCATGCATCGACCTCGATTTTTTTAGCGTCCTGTTCTTACCGGGCGGGTGTAATAGCGGTTGTCGGGAATCACGATCTATAGGAGATCAAACCGGCCGCAGCAGTTCGGCGCCGGTCCTATTAAGAAAATGACCGGATAATGTCGCTGCCTTCGGTATAGGGTCCTTTCCCGCAATTGTGGCGCCCCATGTCACGTCGGCATTGCATTGGCGTGACCGCCGGTGCGGATAAGGGTCCGTTGCAGACGGGATGAACCGCCTACCGGGCGATATAGGCTCCCACGCCCAACAAGAGGATGGTTTGGTAAATGAAAACGGCCGTGAGGTCGTTGAAGATGGCATAGACAATGCCACCGCCAATGATGGCCGGAACCCCACAAAACACCAGGATGCCCAATTTTCTGGCTGTGCTCATGCTTTCCCCTGTCTTCACTGTCTTAGGTTGCCGATCACTGCGGCCCGCGTCGAAATGTCCATATTTTCTTGGCGCTTATAGCAATAGAGCCCGGTCGTGTAAAGAAAAAATTAAGATGAGAGGTGATGGAATCCTCCGTATTGAAAGCCGTTTCATTCAACTGTTATCACGCTGCTGTTCAATGGCTGAGTCGCGACCGGCGGGTTTGCATTACCTCTCGACGATCATGGCCATCCCCATACCGCCGCCGATGCACATCGTGATGAGGCCGGTCTGATAGTCCCTACGCTTCATCTGGTGCATTATGGTGACCATCTGCCGGGTGCCGGTGCAGCCGATCGGGTGTCCGAGCGAGATGCCGCTTCCCAGCTCGTTGGGCCGGTCGTTTTCGATCCCGAGCTCGCGCATGCAGCCGATCGCCTGCGCAGCGAAGGCCTCATTCAACTCGATGGTGTCGATATCACTCAAGGTCATTCCGGTCAATCTCAACACCTTGCGCACCGCCGGCACCGGGCCGAGCCCCATGAAGGCCGGATCGACGCCGCCCGCGGCAAAGCCTTTGATGCGAACAATCGGTTCGAGGCCCAGCTCGGCGGCCTTTTCGGCGCTCATGAGCAGAACCGCTGCGGCGGCGTCGTTGATGCCGGAGGCGTTTCCCGCGGTGACGGTCCCGTCTTTCTTGAAAGCCGGCCGCAATTTCGCCATTTTTTCGATGTCCGTATCCATAGGACGCTCGTCCACCTCGAAAACGGTTTCACCCTTGCGGGACTTGATCACCACCGGCACGATTTCCTGGCCGAACAGCCCTTCTTTTATGGCCTTGCGTGCCCGGGTATGGCTGAGAACGCCCAGCTCGTCCTGCTCCCTGCGGCTGATGTCATAGAGCGTGGCGATGTTTTCGGCCGTCAGCCCCATGTGATAGCCGTAAAAGATTTCGAAGAGACCGTCGAACACCATCAGGTCGTGAATCTCGCCGCTGCCGGTCAATTCCATACGGTAGCCCCAGCGGGCCTTTGGCAGCGCCATCGGCACCTGGCTCATGTTTTCCTGCCCTCCGGCAATGATCACCTCGGCCTGGCCGCTCATGATGGCGGAGGCGCCCAGGGCGATTGACTTGAGTCCGGAGCCGCAGACCTTGTTGATGGTATACGCCGGGGTTTCCTTGGGTACCCCGGCCCGCACCATCGCCTGCCGGGCGGGATTCTGCCCCTGCCCGGCCTGCAGCACGTTTCCCATGATAACCTCGTCGACGGTGACCGGCGCAGCGGCAGCATCCCAATCCTGGGACTGCTTCTCCAGATCAATCAGGCCCCTGCCTTTCAGTTTGTCCGGTGCGTCCGCCTCCATTTGACGCCCGGCAACCGGTCGCAACCCGGCCCGTTTGAGTGCGTCTTTTATCACGAGAGCACCCAGTTCGACCACCGGCACTGACTGCAGACTGCCGCCAAAGGTACCGATCGCCGTTCGCGATCCACTGACAATAACCACTTCTTTCATTTCGGGAGTCTCCTTGTGTTGATTTTAAGTAATCAATTGATTATGTTCTAAAAATAATAAATGAAGTCGATCCGATTCCTATCACAACAAAACATGCCGGTCAATGGCGGCACCATGTGTCTGATTCTTTTTTCGCTGAATACCCAACCCGGTTTCCGGTTGATCCTGGCAGCCAACCGCGACGAGTTCTATACCCGCCCGACCCGGCCGCTGTCGGCCTGGACCGATGTCCCGGAGGTCTACGGTGGTCGCGACCTCAAAGAAGGCGGCACGTGGCTCGGCATATCGCGTCGGGGGCGGCTGGCGGCCCTGACCAACTACCGCGATCCGGCGCGCCAGCTTCCACAGGCGCTTTCACGGGGGCTGTTGATCAACCGTTTTTTAACCGGCGATGCTCCACCCGCAGATTATCTCGAGCAGTTGCAGAAAACCGCTCACCGTTACAATGGCTTCAACCTGCTGGTAGGCGACCAAACGGGCCTCTGGTACTGCTCCAACCGCAGCAACGGGATCGGAGAGCTGCAGCCGGGGTTCTATGGTCTCAGCAACCACCTGATCGACACCGAATGGCCAAAAGTGTCGCAGGGGAAAAAACGGTTGAAAGACCTGTTGAACCGCAAGGACGCGTGGGATACCGAAGACCTGTTCGCCCTTTTGGCGGACCGTGCCGTCGCACCGGATCGGGAACTGCCGAACACCGGCGTGGGCCTCGAATGGGAACGCACGCTCTCGCCGCTTTTCATTACCAGCCCGAATTACGGGACCCGGTCGTCGACGGTGCTGCTGATCGAGACCTCGGGCGAGGTCACCCTCCTCGAACGGTCCTTTGTGGCGGGAAACCCAGTCGGCGGCGCTGGCGAAGCGACCCGCAGCGAACACTTCACGATTTCTCCGTCTTCTTCAACTGGTGCCAGTGATCGAGCCGCTCCTTGATGATTTTTTCGTAGCCCCTGTCGGTCGGTCGATAGTATTGTCGCCCTTTGAGGGCATCAGGCAGATACTCCTGCGGCACGTATGCCTCTGCATAATTGTGGGCGTACCGGTAGCCTTCGGCGTAGCCGAGATCCTTCATCAATCGCGTAGGGGCGTTGCGGATCTGGAAAGGCACCGGCTGAGATCCGGTGGCCGCGATATCGGCCACGACCGCCTGGTAGGCCGTATACAGGCTGTTGCTCTTGGGAGCCGTCGCGAGGTAGACCGCCGCCTGGGCCAAGGCCAGGTCCCCCTCCGGTCGACCAATGAATTTGAACGCTTCCATGGCATCGATCGCCACGCCGAGGGCCCGCGGATCGGCGTTGCCGATGTCCTCCGAAGCAAATCGGACCATCCGGCGGGCGATATACAACGGGTCCTCGCCTGCCCGCAGCATGCGGCCGAGCCAGTAAAGGGCGGCATCCGGGTCGCTGCCGCGCAAACTCTTGTGGAGAGCGGAAATCAGGTTGTAGTGTTCTTCACCCGTCTTGTCGTAGAGCAGCGCTTTTTTCTGCAGGGCTGCTTCGACCTCCGGCAGGGAAATGAGCCGCCGCCCGGGGTGAGAGTCGGCTTCTTTTGATCCGCTCATGACGGCCGCTACGATTTCGAGCCCGTTGAGGGCCGTACGAGCATCCCCGTCGGCAATGCCGCTCAAATGCGCCAGGGCTTCCGGCGCCAGTTCGACCCCGAGATTTCCGAAACCGCGTTCCTTGTCGCTTATGGCCGCCGCCAGTATTTCACTGATCTCCGCCTCGCTCAACATGTTCAATGTCAGTACCCGACAGCGTGACAACAGGGGGGCAATCACTTCAAAAGAGGGATTTTCGGTCGTGGCGCCTATCAGGGTGATCAATCCGCTTTCGACGTGATGCAGAAAAGCGTCCTGTTGGGCCTTGTTGAAACGATGGATTTCATCCACGAACAATATGGTCTTCTTGCGGCGCAGGCTCAGCTGCTGCCGGGCGTCGTCGATGACCGCCCGAATGTCTTTGACACCCGAAAGCACCGCCGAAAAGTGGGCAAAATGAGAGCGGGTCTCGCCCGCGATGATGCGGGCCAGTGTTGTTTTACCGCAACCCGGCGGACCCCAAAGGACCATGGAGAAGATCTGGTCCTTTTCGACGGCCAGACGGATCACGGCCCCCTCGCCGACCAGGTGCCCCTGTCCGACGAATTCGGAAAGGTTACGCGGCCGCATACGCTCGGCCAAGGGCCGCGAAGAATCCAGGGCTTTGCGGGATTGATACTCGAATAAATCGGTCATGGGAAAAACTCGATACTAAAACCGAACACTTAAAACGTTAATACTTTTGACAGGTTGCGAGGTTCAGGTTTCAATGTTCTGGGTTGAAAAGCCCTTAACAGCTCATATCTAAATAATTCTGGCTATATAGTGATTTTTAAACCGTTTCCACCCAATGGGATATGCCGGGTATTCCGGATCATGATCAATAGGGCATGCCGTGTTCATAGGTTTTAACCTTTTACCTTAAACCTTGAAACTGGAACCGATCAGTTTGGGCTTTTGATTTATTTAGATATTTGACCTTTAAACCGTCGCCTTTCACGCTTTCGAAAAAAAAGTCGCACGGGCGTTTTGTCGAGGCCGGTCTCATGGCGCACGCGATTGACCAGATAGCGTTGGTAGGAAAAGTGGACGGCTTCCGGGTAGTTAACGAAACACACGATCGTGGGCGGCTTGGTCGCTATCTGGGTGGCGTAGAAAAATTTGATGCGCCGGCCGCG
>JAQAZR010000140.1:0-9687 GCA_032127235.1 Deltaproteobacteria bacterium | reverse complement strand
ATGACCGGAGACAAGGTGTGGAACACGGGCCAGCGGGTCGTTTCGGCGACGTTTCTCGGCCACGACATTTTTCTGCCGGAAGCCCCGCATCTTCTCGCGATGCTGTCCGGTGCACCGATCTTTGTCTTCTTTTCCCGCCGGTCCGGCAACAGGCAATACCACTTCTCCCTGTCGCCGCCGATTTACATGGAACCGGCCTCTCGTTCAGGAAGGGCCGCGGTCATCCGCCGGTCCGTACAGAACTATTCGAACTTGCTTGAAAAAAATCTTCGCGAGAATCCCTTCGAGTGGTATCACTTCGAGCCGTTTCTCGGTTTGAAACCATCCTGACGGCCGTTCTGGCTGCAGTGTCGCCCAACTTTTCCCGGTGAACCTGTAAATTAAGCCGGGTGACCGGTCTTACCAAGAAAATACGGTGGACGCCGCCGATAGTTTTTGAATTCAGCGGTGATTTGGTGTATGAATACACCCTTTGTTACCTTCATTTCGACCCTCTTCTGACGCGGGAGAGGGTGTTTGTTCTCTAATGACGAACAATCCAACGCCGACGAGACGATTCTATGCGACGCGATGCGATCGAATCTTCCATCCTTAAAATCTTCGCGGAAAAGTTCGAAATCGAAGCCCCGGGTGTCGATGACGATCTGCGGGACGGTTACGAATTTGACAGCATCGACGCCATCGAGCTTTTGCACGAGATTGAAATCCTGCTCGACACTCAACTGACGAGAGCCGAGAAAAAGAACGCCATGGAAATCAGAACCATCAACCAGATCGTCGATTACGCGGCGGCCCTGGCAGCGGCGCGCTGCCAAACGGATTCCGCCGGTCCCGAATGTCTGTCGACGACGGGGCAATGATGGCACGACGCGTCGTCATAACGGCCTGCAGCGCCATCACGCCGATCGGGCGAACCCGCGCAGAGATCGTCCGTCATCTGGTCGAGGGAATTTCCGGCGTCAAGCCGCTGCGAAACGACGGGCTGTTGACCGACCACATCCATTCCGGGGTCTACGGCACGGTGGATTACCCCATCGATTATGATTTCAAACGCAGTCACAGCAAGACCATGGGGCCGGTTTCTTTTTATGCCTGTCAGGTGGCGAAAGAGACGCTCGCGGCCTCGGGGCTCGATCCGGCCTTCATTACCTCGGGACGACTTGGGGTCGCTTTCGGCTCAACCCACGGCAGCCCGTCGGTCCAGCGGAACATTTACAAAACCTTTTTCAGCGAATCGAAACAACAGTTTGCCTCAATCGGGGCGGTTGATTATCTCAAATCGATGGTCCACACCACGGCGGTGAACATCACGAAAATGTTCGGCATCACCGGCCGGGTCATTTCTTCGTCCACCGCCTGCACCACGAGCAGCCAGTCGATTGGGTTTGGCTACGAGTCGGTCAAATACGGCATTCAGGACGCCATGCTTTGCGGCGGGGCCGACGAGTACGACACGACCACCGTGGCGGTTTTCGACAACCTGCTGGCCTGTTCGTCGGAATTCAACGCCACCCCGCACCTCACGCCGCGCCCCTTCGACGTGCGGCGGGACGGGCTGGTCGTCGGCGAAGGGGCCGGGGCCTTGCTGCTCGAAGAATACGAACACGCTAAAAACCGCGGCGCCGGTATTCTCGGTGAGATCATCGGGTTTTCCTGCAACAACAACGGCGGCGACCTGATTCTACCGAACACCCGGGGAATCACCGATACGATCGCACTGGCCCTGAAGGATGCCGACATCGGTCCGGAGGCGGTCGACTTCATCAGTGCGCATGCCACAGGCACCAAAATGGGCGATGTGATCGAGGCCCAGGCGACCGGCAGCATTTACGGAAAAGGACCGGTCGTCACGGGCTTGAAGAGCTACATGGGTCATACCATGGGCTCCTGCGGCGCCATCGAGGCGATCATTACCCTTTACATGATGGCGGAAGGGTTTGTTCCACCGACGCTGAACCTGGTCGAGGTGGATGGCCGCTGCGCAATGATTCGACATGTGCAGCATCTCGAGAAAAAAACGATCCGGATCGGTGCGGTTCAGAATTTTGCCTTCGGTGGGGTGAATACCTGCTTCATACTGAAAAAAATCGACACGTAAGGGTCACGGCAAAAATGAATTGTGCCATTATTTTTTGCCGAGCCCTGAATATCCGGACGGTAATGTATGCCAGCAAGAGGTTACCCCGACCGCCGAGGTCTTCAACCCGCTCTCGATTTTGCCATCACGGTGGTGCTGTGGATCTATTTTACTGCCGGGTTCGTCTTTTTCTTTGCTCCCTTTTATCTCTGGGCCTTTTTCTTTGCAGGCCAAAGGGAAAAATCGTTTCAACGGCTCAACAGCCGCTTCTATCGCGGGTTTTTTGCCCTCGCCCGGGTGCTGATGCCCGGTCACCGCTGGCAAATCCCGCCCGAGGTCAGGTGCATCCGATCGGCCGTCATTGTCTGCAACCACCGGTCCTATCTCGATTCGATTCTGTTGATCTCGCTGTATGACAAGCACAACACCATCGTCAAGAGCCGGCTGTTCGACATACCGCTCTTCGGAAGCATGCTGCGGTGGTCCGGCTATATACCGTCATCCTCCCAGGGACGGTTTTCCGAAATGATGATCCAGCGGATCGAAAAAATGCCGGCGTTCCTGGCCGACGGCGGCAATCTGATTATTTTTCCCGAAGGCACCCGCAGCCAGGACGGCCGCATCGGACGACTCAACAAGGGCGCCTTCAAAATTGCCCGGAGCTGCCGGGCGCCGATCAAAGTCCTCTTCGTCCGCAACACTGAAAAAATGTTTCGGCCCGGCTCGTTTTCCTTCGACACCCGCGGCCCGAATACCATCAGCCTCGCGCTGATCGGTACAATCGATTCGGCCACAAACCGTGAAACCGGCTTCCTGTCGGAAGTGATGGACCGGGTGCGCGCGATGCTCGAATCGCAGAACAAGTGAGGAAACATGAAGATTGTCTTGATGTCCATGCCCGACGTGGCGGCGGTCATTATGCACGAGAGCGCCTTTCACATGCCGAACAACGGCATCGCCAGTATCGGCGCCAACGTCGACGACGGCCACCACGTGACAATCGTCGACTTGATTCGCAAGCGACGCCGGGTCGGCCAATACGTGAGCGGGATCCTGCCGAAAATCCGACCGGATGTGGTCGGCCTGTCGGCCATGGCCTGGCAGTACGACACCTGCACACGGCTCATTCGTCTCATCAAGCGCCTGCTGCCGGACGTTAAAATCGTCATCGGCGGGTATCACGCGACCCTCATGTACGAGGAAATTGCCGCCTCGGAGGAGGCGGCCCTGATCGATTTCATCGTCCGGGGTGAAGGCGAGGAAGCCTTCAGGCGGCTGGTGAACGCCCTCGACGGCAAAGACCGCGTCGAAGACATCCCGTCTCTTTCGCACAAGAATAACGGCGTCTTCGTTCACAATCCGCGGGGCGAACTCCTCGATCTCTCCCGGCTCAAGCTTCCGATCCGCGACAAGCGGCGGCTCACCTGGGGCTACCACATCATGAACAACAAGATCGAAGTGATGGAGACCTCCCGGGGGTGCACCCGAACCTGCAGTTTCTGCAGCATGAACCACATGTACGGCCGGACCTTCCGCTCCTTTCCGGTGGACCGGGTCATGGCCGATATCGACGATATCTACTTCAATCGCAAAACGCGCTGGATATTCGTGGCCGACGACAACCTGGTATTGGAACCCGAGCGTGTCATCGGGATTTGCGAGGCCATCAGCGCCCGGAAATACCGAAACCTGAATTTCGTGGTGCAGGCCGACTGCATCACGATGTCCCGGAACGAAGAGATGGTCCGCAAAATGGCACAGGCCGGATTCAGGACCGTCTTTCTCGGAATCGAAAACGTCTCGAAGAAAAATCTCAAGGCGGCGGGCAAGGGCGACATTGTCGAAGCCTCGCGCAAGGCGGTGGCCAACTGCCACAAGTACGGCATCATGGTCGTGGGCGGCATGATTTTCGGCTTTCCGGATGACACCGAGGAAGACATCATCGAAAACTATCGTTTTTTGAAATCGATCGAGGCCGATACCGCCTATTGCCAAATTCTGACTCCATATCCGAAAACCGCCATGCGCCAACATCTTCTCGAAGAGGGACTGGTCACCAACAAGAATGATTACACCCGTTACAACGGCATGTGGGCCAATGTCAGAACCCGTCATTTGAGTGCCGAACAGCTGCAGTACCTGGTTTGGTATCACCGGCAGAAGGTGATGGGCTGGTGGGAGCCGTCGGAACGTGTCCGGAAGCGGGGACCGATGTGGACATCGATCTGGATTTACGGATTCAGACCGTTCCTGAAAGTCTACCTGGGCCGCCGCCTCAAGAAATTCGGTTGGAGGGGCCGCTACGAGATCGACATGAAGCGCCTGCCGGAAGTCAACCGTTTCCGCGATCTCGAGCTGGTCTGACACAGCCGATTTGGAAGTGGTGTATGAAAGCGGTCTACATCGTCAAACAAGCGGTCGCTACCGGGCTCGGCAGCAGCATCGAGGAGAACTGGGACAGGCTCATCAAAGGGGAAAGTGCCATCGCGGCCGTCGCCCCTCGGCATGCGGACCGGTCAGGCGGGCGGAGGGCCGCGCTCATACCCGATCTGGTGCCTTTTGACGGGGAAAACCGCGTGTGTGCAGTGGCCCGCATGGCACTCGACCGGATAAGCCCGGTTGCCCCCGAAACCTGTTTCGTCTGGACCGGCCTCAAGGGCAATGCCGAATACATCGAGGGCGGAGGGAAAAAAGCGATGCCCTTCCTGCCGGAACACTACCGCCGGTGGGCGGCCGGGCTGTTGGACAACCGTGGTCCGGGGCTCGACATCAGTGCGGCCTGCGCATCGTCAACCGTCGGGCTGGCGATCGGCGCCCAAAAGATTGCTCGGGGAGAATATGGCGCCGTTCTTGTCTGCGCGGCCGACGTGGTCACCGGCTTTGTGGCAGCCGGTTTTTCGGCCCTGAAGGCGCTGACCTCAAGCGTCTGCCGTCCTTTTGACAGCACCAGGGACGGGATGTGTGTCGGAGACGGTGCCGTGGCGATTTTGCTGGCCGATGCGAAAACCGCCGCCGACTGTGAGTTGAAACGACTGGCACGGGTTTCGGGTTGGGGTATCACGAACGACGCCAACCACATCACGGGGCCTGCCCGCGACGGCAGTGGTCTGGCGGCGGCGATTGTAACGGCCATGGTCATGGCCGGGACGGCGCCGGATGACGTTCAGGCATTCTGTGCCCACGGAACCGGCACTGTCTTTAATGACGGCATGGAACTGGCCGCCATCGAAACGGTTTACGGCAACCGCCTTTTCCCAATTTTTTCGATCAAGGGGGCGATCGGTCACACTCTGGGGGCCGCCGGCGGTATCGATGCGGCGATCAGTGTCCACGCCCTCGCCAAGCAGCGGGTTCCCCCGACCGTGGGATTGAAAACGCCGGAAATGAAGGCGGCCGGTCGGGTATCCAATCGAGCCCAAGCCTTTGGCGGCCGCACCATATTGACCTCCAATTCCGGATTCGGGGGCATCAACGCGGCACTGGTGCTGCAATCGGTCGATAGTTGAAACTCGAAACTGGATAATGGATACTGGAAATTTGAAACTGGAAACTCGTAAACTTCATAAGACGAAATCCGCAGAAGGCAAGCCATAGGGGCACCACGCGCCGTGCCCCTCCAGAAAGCAGGCCTTAAAGCGACTTTGGGTCCAGTTCCGGCCTCATATGCGGCTCGGACAGTCCGAGGTCTGGCCCATCGTTTTCAGGCACCGTATCGGTCGAAGTACTTAGGATGGTTGAGCAGAGCGAAACCCGACATCGGCGACGTTTGATGATTTTTTGTCGGTTTTCGTTTCAGTCCGACCAATCTGTTTAACTTGTTGAGCGTGAACACGCTAAAATCGATGAGAACCTTCAACTGACAAAACCGACTCAACGGGCTAACGGGCTCAACGGACTAACGGCCTCAACGGGCAAAACGGGCCCAACGGACTCAACCGTTTCACGAGCGGCCGGGCCTGATGTCGGTGCCGGCGCGACGAGAAATCATGGTCCTCAATGTCATCGGCGGTGGCTGGGTCACCGCCGTCAGCTATGGTCGCATGACTGATGGAACCAGGCCGGTCCTGGCAGCGGGTGAACCGGTGATTCCTCCGGCCGAGTCGATTTACACCCGGCCGCCGGTCCGGTATCGGCGGTTCGACGATTATTCACGGATTGGCTGTGCCGCGATCGCTTTGGCCTTGATAGATGCCGGATTGGACCGCGCCGAAAGCCCGAGGCCGATCGGCATCATCGCCGCCACACGCTACGGATGTTTTGACACCGACCTGGCGTATTACGCCACCGCAAAAGAAGACCAGGGCATCTTCGCAAGCCCGAATCTCTTTTCTTTTACCCTGCCCGGCATCGTACTCGGAGAAGCGGCCATCCATTTCCGGTTGACAGGGCCGACATTTACCGTCGGTGACATCGTGGGCAAGAGAGGCTGCACGGCTCTCGGCGTTGCCGGAGACCTTCTGTCTTCCGGTACCTGCCAGACGATAGTGGCCGGATGGCTCGATGCGGCCGACCGTCGGTTGATGGGTAATTCAACCGATGACGATGAACCGCAAGGGGCCGTTTTCGTGGTGCTCTCAACGCAGCATGCCGAAAAAACCATCCGCAAGATCAGTTGCAGCGACTTCACGTATTACACCGAAGCAAGGGCGATGGTGAAGACGATCTTGGACCTCTATGAATGAGATTCCTTTCGTTTTCCGGAGTGGAGATGCCAACGAAGGTTAGGGTTCAACCCAGCCGCTGGCCGCCGAAGCGTCCAGATTGATCGAGAGAGAAACCGTGCCATTTTGGCGTAGTTTCATACGAGCGGAGCTACGGATTGTGGGTTGCGGGTTACAAGTTGCGTATTTAGAGTTGTAGATTGAAGATTTTGAGTTTCCAGTTTCCAGTTTCCATTTACGGGTTCTGAGTTTCCAGTTTCGAGTTTCAAGTTTCAAATTTCTATTTGCGGGTCACGGACCGTCGGGATCGATCGCTTTTCCAAAGGCTTTCTTACCCAACCTGCGGTTGCGCGGCCTGTAGGTGTTGTCGGCGATTTCTTTGCGAACCACCTTCTGAAACAGGTTGAACATCTTGATTTCCTGCGGCTGGTCGGCATAAAACGTGTCCCAGGCATAGTCCAGGAGTTCCTGCAGCTTTTCGGGTGTCATGTGTTTGGGCGTGTAGACGACCTTGTCGGCCGAATACTCATCCCAGTCAAAGGAGAATATCCGGTTCTGGCGTTTAAGGTTGTCATAGGCCTGCGTGTGGGGAAAAGGGGTCAGGACTGTGAATTCGGCCAGGTCGAGGTCGATTTCCATGAGAAAGTCGATCAGCCGCCGGATCCCGTCTTCGGTGTGATCGTCGAGTCCCAGCAGAATGGTGCCTTCGACGGCGATACCGTAATCGTGATAGCGTTTGATCCGCTCCCGGATATAGTCCGACGTGTCGAATACGGCCTGGTAGACGTACCAGGCACCGGCCCGGGCCGCCAGGTCGAGCACTTCGGGCTTGTCTTCGATCGGGTGACTGCACCATTTCTTTTTCAAGGGAATCATTTCCCGGAAAAGCGCCATCTCCCACTCAGTGTCCTGCGATAGAGAGTTATCGTCGATAAAGAGGCGGTTGTTGTCGATGCCGGCCATCTCGGAGATCGACTTCTCGATCGGCCGGGGCCTAAACTTCCTGCCTCCCAGATAGGCCACGGCGCAGGGGTAGCAATGATATCGGCACCCCCGCGAGGCGTGCACCAGGTCGAACATCTGGACCCCCCGGTAGTTGTAGAACTCTCTTTTTAGAATGTCGCGCCGCGCCGGTCCAACCGATTCGATCGGGGGCCGGTCCTGCAGGTAATCGTACACCTTTTTCAGTTCGCCGTTGCGCAAATCGGTGAAGACCTTCTCCATCCGGCCCTCGGCTTCGCCGATAAAGACCGCATCGGCATGGGCCATCGTCTCCTCGGCATGCAGCATGGTCGCGATGCCCCCGAAGATGACTTTGATTCCTTTGCGGCGATACCGATCGGCGATCGCCCAACCGCGTTTAACCTGGAGAGTCAACATCATCGAGATGCCGACGGCATCCACCGGAGCGTCGAAATCGATCGGTTCCACATTCTCGTCGATGAAATCCACTTCAATGTCGTCCGGCAGGGCAGCGGCAAACACCACCGGACCATGCGGCGGCAGGTGGAATTCGGTCTGCCGGTCCAGTTTCGGCCACTTGGGGTAAATCAATCGTAATTTCATATGGTCACACCTTTCACGGGCACTCAAGGAGCCGTTTTTGTTCTCTGAAAACCGGGTGTCACGGGTTTGTTAAGTGGCTTTGCCGCTAACAGTCCCACCTCGGAAGGATCGGGATGTTGGAATGCTGGCCATCATCTTAGCGAATGACTACGGGTCGAGCGGTACGGCCTCCAGGAGCGTCATGACAAGCTTATAGGTCTGTTCCCCCTGCGCGGTCAGCTCAATAGTTTGCGGCATCCCGTCGCCGGTACGTGCATCGGCCGGAACCCTGACGATACGAATCAGGCGCTGTTCCCGGTCGTAGTGTCGCGTCTCACAGGTCCCGGTGCTGCGAAGGACGATATCGACGAAACCCCCGTCGGGGTTTTGGTAACGGCACACGGTCGAGCCGTCCGCCAGTTTTCCGCATTCGGCGGCCGGTCCCTCGGGCTTGAAAAAAATCAGACGGATGTCCTCCATGAGGCCCTCGGCAAAACCGGGGGAATCGAACGGCGGCAGTGCCCGGTGGACCTTCAGTCCCTGATTGACTTCACCGTCGAACACCACGAACCCTTCGAGGCTCATGATGACGCTGCGGTTGCTCCGGCGCCGGGAGGACAAAACCGTGAGGCCCATCATGACACTGCGCCGGCCCCCCGGCAGATCGGCTTCGATGGAATGAAGCAGTTGCCAATTGCCCGTTGGAAAAATACGGCTGCACCCTTCGATCGGTCCGCAGGGGTCTGCGCCGGCAACCGGCACAATGGCCGGCAGACGGGCGCAGGACAAAAACAGCAGCACCGCTGCCAGCGCAAGGAGACGTCCCTTCACGAAATCTTCCTGAAAAGGGCTGCGTCTATGGGTTGGTTGAGAACCGCGGTTCTAAACATGAGCTTCGTGAAAGAGTCTTCGCTTTCATAGATGACAACCGAGTCGATGATTCCGGGCCGCTCGGAAAGCACGAGGTCGATATGGTGAATCATCCGGGAAAAGGCTTTTTCCTTCGGGACCAGAACGATTTTGGGACCGGGCTCAAGATTGGCCGCGAACATCGGATTCTCGTCGAACCGGCCGCCGAGCCACTGGGAGATCTGTTCCAGAACAATCTGCATGGCCTGGAGACCGGCACCGGTTTCCTTGGTCAGGCCGTTGCCGGTTTCGACATAGCGTTCCGTTCGGTTGTCGTGCATCAGCAGGATGTTCCGCACGGGCGCCCGGTATTCCCAGCGCAGGGAGGCCGGTGATTGAAAATAGAAGACGCCCGAGGAGACAAGCGGGCGGGCGAGAATCTTCATGTGTTTTTCCTGGACAAAATCGGCGCTGAGCGAGGTCACCGATCCGGCGGCCGATTTCAATTCTTCCCAGCTCGATCCCCAGCCGATCAACAGGCATGCCGCCGCAAGG
>JAQAZR010000139.1:0-13225 GCA_032127235.1 Deltaproteobacteria bacterium | reverse complement strand
GAGAGCCTGGGCACGACCATGGTGGTGGTGACCCACGAGCTGGCGAGCATATTTGCGATCGGAAGCAATTCGGTTTTTCTGGATGCCTCCAAGAGGACCATGACGGCCACGGGCAACCCAAAGAAGATGCTGGCCGAAACCAGGGACCCAACGCTGCGGCTGTTTTTAACCCGCGGTGAGAAATCTTAAACAGAATAAGGATGGAACAGATGGCCAAGCAAGCGAACAGGATGATGATCGGCGGTTTCGTTGTCATCGCGGTGGTCCTATTGGCCGCCAGCCTGGTGGTTTTCGGCTCGGGCAAGTTCTTCAAGAAGACCGATAAATACATTCTCTACTTTCATGGGTCCGTCAAAGGGTTGAATGTGGGCGCGCCGGTGCTGTTCCAGGGCGTTCAGATCGGCTCGGTGATCAGCATCATTATCCGCGCCAATCCCAGCCTGGAATTGGAAATCCCTGTGACCATCGAAGTCGAGCCGGCTAAATTCGAGGTGGATGAAGGCAATCGGCAACTGCATAGAGACACCGAAAAAAATGTGCAGAAACTCATCGATATGGGCCTGAGGGCCGTGCTGACGACGCAGAGTTTCATAACCGGTCAGCTGATGATCGAGCTCGATTTTCATCCCGGCACCCCGGTCCATCTCAGAAGCCCTGCCGGGGACCTTGTCGAGATACCCACCATCCCATCCACCACCCAACGGCTGGCCAATGCGCTTCAAAAACTCGATCTGAAGGGGATGGAAGAAAACCTGACAAACACCCTGGCCGGAATCGACCGACTCGTCAACAGCCCGGATCTGAAAGCCGGCATCAGTGAACTCAAGGGCGTCCTTTCCGATACACGCCGGCTGGTGCAAAATATGAATGCCCGGGTCGGCCCGTTGGCCGACGGGTTTGACGCAACGCTGCAGGATACCCGCAAGCTGGTCAAGAACCTGGACGGCCGGGTGAAACCCCTGGCGGACAATGTCAACAAGACCGTGGAAGATTTCGATCAATTGGCCCGGGATGCAGACGCGCGGCTGGCCTCGCTGACAAACAGCCTTGACAAAACCCTGGCGGTGGCAAGAGGCGTCCTATCTCAAGACGCACCGCTGATCGTCGAACTTGAGGCTACCCTAAAAGAGATATCCGATGCGGCCCGCTCGATTCGGCAGCTGGCCAATACGCTGGATCAAAAACCCGAGGCCTTGATTCAAGGCTTGGGCAAATCAGGAGAAAAATAAAATGAGAGATGTGCCCTTTTTCCGCTGGTTACCGGTGATCCTGGTGATGGGTCTGTTCTTTTTGGACGGCTGCCTGGGCAAGAGCCAATCGCCGCGGTTTTATACGCTGAGTCCTCTAACCGAAGACAAGGCCATGGCAAAAAGCGACACTCCGGCGCGCGACACGAGTATCGGCATCGGCCCGATCAAGCTGGCCGATTACCTGGACCAGTCCAAGCTCGTCACCCGCACCGGCGACAACCGGCTGGTGAAAGCCGAGTTCGATCTTTGGGCCGGGGCCTTCAAGGATAATTTGACCAACGTGCTGGCCGAAAACATCGGGCTGCTGCTGCCGACCGAACGAATATTCATTTATCCCTGGCGGCTGTCCGAGCCAATGGACTATCAGATCATCCTGGATGTGGTTCGGTTCGATGGTGATTTGGGAAAAGACGCCTGGTTGGTGGCGCGCTGGAGCATCGTCGGAGGCAAGGACAAGGAGCTGCTCGAGGTAGGCCGCTCCAGCATCCGCGAGCCGGTGACAGGATCGGGTTATGACGCTTTGGTTATGGCCCAGAGCCGCGCGCTGGCCAAGCTCAGCCATGAGATTGTCGAGGCGATTCAGGCGGCGAGCCGGAAGCAACCCGGGAAATAAAACGAACCCGGCAAGGGATGATAGGAATTGATAGCATCACCCTTCACGACAGGGGATTGACAAGCGATTTTTAAAGTGAGGCATATCATGAAAACCAAACGGTCAACGATTCTATTCGTATTCGTTTCGGTTGCGTTTTTGCTGAGCAGCTGCGGAACGATACCAATTCGCAAACCCTTACCCCAAGAATTCGGTGATACGGCCCAGATCCCCGATATCCCACGGGCCAGATTTTGGGGTGATGCAGTCCCCCCGTTTGCCAAAGCGGTTTATGGTCAATCACGCGAAAAGCTGATGCAAGAATTCCCTGCCGTTTTTGGGCGCGAACACAACTACCTGGCCCTATCCGGCGGGGGTGCGAACGGCGCCTTTGGTGCCGGACTGCTGGCGGGATGGTCCGCTGCCGGAAACCGTCCTGAGTTCGCCATGGTCACCGGCATCAGCACCGGAGCGCTTACGGCACCCTTTGCATTTCTCGGTCCGGCCTACGATGCCCAACTCAAGGAGATGTACACGACATACTCCACCAAGGATCTCGTGATTAAACGCAACATCCTGGCTACAATCACCGGAGACTCGGCCGTCGACACGGCACCATTGAAGAAAATGCTCGCCAAATACGTTAACCAGCAGGTCATGGAGGCCATTGCCGCCGAGTATAAAAAGGGGCGGAGGCTGTGGGTCGGGACAACGAATCTCGATGCCAAGCGGCCGGTCATCTGGAACATCGGTCTTATCGCCTCCAGCGGTCAGCCTGGTGCCCTGGAGTTGATCCACAAGGTGATTCTGGCCTCCGCATCCATACCGGCGGCCTTCCCCCCGGTCCTTATCGAGGTCGAAGCCGACGGCAAGCGCTACGATGAATTGCATGTGGACGGCGGAACCGCCTCGCAAGTATTTCTCTACCCGGCCGGTCTCGATTGGAGGATTGTAGCCCAGAAGCTCGAGGTTAAAGGAACCCCTAAGGTCTACGTGATACGCAATTCATTTCTCAAGCCCGTCTGGGAAACGGTGCAACCCAAAATCATGCCCATTGCCGGCTATTCAATCGATTCTCTCATCCGGACTCAAGGCATTGGGGATATGTACCTCATTTATCTCGACTGTCAGAGGGACGGCATCGACTACAACCTGGCCTATATTCCCGATGATTTCAGCATCAAACCAAAGGAAGACTTCGATCCGGTGTATATGGGCAAACTCTACGACCTGGCGTATCAGTTGGCCAAAAACGGCTATCCCTGGGACAAAGCCCCCCCGGGGTTTAAATAATTCTGACTCTTTTCGATAATTTTTGACTTTCGGGAAGGCTTTCGACCTGCATTGCCCGGCCCCTCAGCTTTCCGTTATACATCACACGGAAATTTGGTATGTTGAGTTTGAGTTGGAATAGACGGGAGTGGTGTTTTTTTCGTGTCGCTATCGCTCGACCCATCCTGCGGGCTTATCGGGATGTGATCGAGCGTTCAGGCGCGGTGCCGGCCATTATTGCGCTCTTGTTCGTGGCCACGCAAGCACATGCCGGCGAGATCGAGCCAAGAGCCTATGTCAATACGCCGGTCGGAATCAATTTCCTGCTCGCGGGCTATGCCTATTCGGACGGCGGTTTGTCAACTGCAGGTTCGTCGCCGATCAAGGACGCTAAGCTCAAGATGAATACCGGCGTCTTGGCTTATGCCCGGACACTGGACGTGTGGGGCAAATCAGGGAAGTTCGATGTCATACTGCCTTATTCCCAACTGTCAGGCAGCGCGATTTTTGCGGGTCAATCCCAAGAACGTAAAGTTTCCGGTTTAAACGACCCGCTCTTCCGTTTCTCGGTTAATTTCTATGGCGCCCCCGCGCTGTCACTGGAAGAATTTGCCAACTACCAGCAGGACTTAATCATCGGGGCAAGCGTTCAGGTATCTGCGCCCCTTGGGCAGTATGATCCAGACAAACTGGTGAACCTTGGCAATAACCGCTGGTTCATCAAACCCGACATCGGAATCTCCAAGGCGTGGGGGGCACTTGCGGTAGAGGTTTCCACGGGTGTGACTTTCTTCAGCAATAATGACGACCATTTCGGCGGCAAGACGCTTGAGCAGGACCCCCTCTGCTCCACGCAGGTACACGTCACGTACAACATTGGCCGCGGAGTTTGGGCTGCATTGAGTTGGACTTACGATTACGGCGGGCGCACGACAATAGACGGCGTGCAGAGCGATGATTTGGAGAGCAATTCGCGAGTGGGTGCCACACTTGCTTTGCCCGTGAACCGGAACAACTCGATCAAGCTTTTCGCCAGCACCAGCGTACACACCAGTATTGGGAGCAATTTCAACCTGGCTGGAATTGTCTGGCAATACCGCTGGGGTGGTGGGCTGTAACGTCCGCAGAGAATCCTAAAAGTTTAGCCCGCTACAGGAAATCGGGGTTCACTGGGTCAATTGAGGTCGTCATCAATTTGTTTGACGTGATTTATTCAGTTGTATAATTGGCCAGAAAGTGCATGCTTTGTATAAGCTGTAAATATTATAGATATTTGACATATCTTTATCTTGACCCAATTTTATAATAATTTCAGCTTCAAGTTTCGATCCGAAATATTTTACGGCAAATCGTCTAACTATCTAAGGAGGTGCACTCAGATGAAGAAGTTAACCCAAAAATTGGCGAAAGTCTCCGCAGTTGGCATATCCGCTGCGGTGCTGGCATTGATGCTTGGAATGGGCACGCCCTCAGGAGCCAGAGCTGGTGAGGCAGATGCCAAGAGCCTCTTCAAGGCCATGTCCGATTACATGGCGGCGCAGAAGGTCATTTCGTTCGCATACGACGCCAACCTCGAAATCGTCACGACCGATCTTCAGAAACTCGCTCTGGCGAGTTCGGGTACGGTCACTCTCAAGCGGCCCGATAAAATCCGCGCCACACGCACCGGCGGTTTTGCCGATGCCGAGATGCTTTTTGACGCGAAGACGCTGACACTGCTCGGCAAGAACGAGAACCTCTATGCCCAGATCGACATCCCCGGGACAATCGACCATCTGATCGACGAGTTGAGGCACAAACACAACATGCCCCTTCCTGCCGCAGATTTGCTTATGGCGAATGTCTACGAGCAGTTGATGCCCGAGGTGGTGGATGTAAAGGACCTTGGCAGCGGTGTGATTGGCGGCGTTGAGTGCGATCACCTTGCGTTTCGGACCGATAAGGTCGATTGGCAGATTTGGATCGCCCAGGGAGACCGTCCCTATCCTTGCCGTTATGTGATCACCTCGAAACTCATTGCCGAGGGACCGCAATACAGCATCCAGGTCAGGGACTGGAAGACCGGAGACGAGGTCGCGGCGGACGATTTCAGCTTCAAAAATCCAACAAAGGCCAAAAAAATCGATTTAAAGGATATTGCCGAGAAGACAGATGAATTTCCGAAGAATTTTGTGATGGGAGGTGCAAAATGACCGTGTTGAAAAGATTTGGCTTCATACTGCTGGCTGTGATCATCTGGCTTGGTGGAATAGAACTCGGAGAGCGGCTTTCGACCCCCGGCGGACACAGCTTCGTCTCGACTGCCGAAGCCATTGTCGGGCGACCCTTAACGCCGGTGAGCGTCGGCGGGGTGGCGCGGCGTACAGCGAGGCGGTGGTAACTGAGTGGTTGGCGTAACCTGTCAGGAGCCGGGCAGAAAGACAATCGGCTGCTGCTCCTGACCGACATGCGATTCGATCGCAGCGGCACCCAAAAACCCGTCACGAAAGAAGACCTCGAGAAGGCGTAGTTCCTCTGGCGCAATGCGGCAACCGGCCGGATGTTCGTTCAGTTCGACTTTTTTGAACGCCTGAGCCCGGGTTCCTCACCACGTCCGGTTTCGGCGGCTGCGTGTACTTTCCGACCGGCAAAGGCTTCATCGTCCTACAGGTTATGCCGAAGCCTTCGTTGCTGCTGGGCAACCAGAAGGGAGGGCTGCATCTTGAAGATCAAGAAGGAGAAGACTACGGTGCAAAGCCACCCTCAGCAATGGCTGCAGACGTCATCTTTCGCATCTATAGCGTACCTGGAAAATTAAAAAGCAAAATAGGCAAGCAGGTGAAATCTTAAATAGATAATATCACTGTCAAAATTTGAAAGAAAAATATCATCTCATGCGTTGGAAATGGATCGTTACCATCGCTGTTTTTATGATCGTTATCTTGACCGCCGCCGTTTATGTTTATCTGAATACCTATGACTACAATAAGCTAAAGCCGCTGGTTGCCCGAATGGTTGAAGATGCTACGGGCCGCAAACTGAGCCTGGGCGGCGAGGTGATCCTCGAAATCGGGTTAATGCCCGAGCTGGTTGTGACGAATATAGCGCTGGCCAATGTTCCCTGGGGCTCACAACCGCAAATGATCGAGATTGAGAGGCTGCAGGCGCAGGTTCGGCTGCTGCCACTGCTGTTTAAAGATGTCGAGGTCCAACAGATCGGTCTTTTCGGGGTCAAGGTGTTGCTTGAGACGGATTCCGACGCCCGGGTCAATTGGGACTTTCTTGCAGGAGACAGCTCCGCCGGCAGCCTTGGCGCGCTTAAGCCAGCTGAAATAGATGTCGACCGGGTCATCATCGAGAACCTGCATTTTACATTTCGCCAGCATAAGACAAGTTCCCAAACGCAGGTCACATTAGCGAGCCTGGTGATGAACAGACAGGAGTCAGAAGATGCGCTTACGCTCAAACTTCAGGCTGACGTTAACGGGCAGCCGGTCACGCTATCCGGTAAGACCGGAGGGGTTCGTCAATTACTTGCCCACAAGCGCTTCCCGCTTCAATTGTCAGGAAGTTTGGCAAACGCTGCAATCAAGCTTAATGGCGCGATTGACGATGTCATAAACCTTCAGGGTATCGATCTGGAGGCCCAACTGATCGGCCAGAATATGGCGACCCTCGAGCCTTTTCTGGATATTCAGCTGCCAAAGACAAAAGCATTTGACGTGATGGCGGAAGTGAAGGGTAGCAAGGCATCCCTGACGCTGGAAAACGTCAAAGGGAATCTGTCCGGAAGCGGTTCCGATCTCGCCGTCAGCGGCAGTATTAGCGACTTGATCGCCATGAGCGGCGTCGACCTGAAATTGAAAGGCTCGGGCAAGGATCTGGCAGAAATCAGTCCGATCATCGGGCAGAAACTGCCGGCAACGGATGGCTTTACGGTGCAGGGGCGACTGACAGGTTCTGCAAAAGTCCTGTCTCTCAGTGAGTCACAAGGCAGCGCCTACCGCGGCGGTCTAAGTCTGGTGGCGGATGGCGAAATTAAAGATGTTCTCAATTTCAGCGGTTTAAATCTGGTAGTGAAATGGTCCGGCAAGGATTTATCAGGTATCGAGTCGATTATCGGGAAAAAATTACCGGCCACAGATGAATTTACGGTTCAAGGCCGGTTAACGGGCTCTGCCAAGGATCTGTCCATGCTGGACGCCCGGGGCAGCGCCCGTCGCGGCGGTATGCTCATTGCCGTAAACGGTACGGTCAAAGATCTGCTCACCCTCAGGGGCATGGATCTTCAGTCCAGGCTAACCGGAAAGGATCTGACCGAGTTTGGGGGCATCATCGGAGAAAAATTTCCGGCAACCGATGGATTCGAGATTCAAGGCCGGCTGACAGGCTCCGCCAAAACCCTATCCCTGCAGAAAACTGAAAGCAGTGCCAGCCGGGGCAGCTTGAGACTTGCTTTAAAAGGTGAGATCAAGGATTTGATTGATCTCAGCGGTGTGGATCTGCGCTTGCAGGGTTCGGGCAAAGATTTGGCGGAGATTGGAAAAATCACCGGAAAGAAGCTTCCAACTAGCGATAAATTCACGGTTCAGGGCCGGCTAATGGGCTCCACAAAAGCCTTATCTCTGCTGGAAGCTGAAGGCAGTGCCAGCCGGGGCAGTTTAAACCTGACCTTCAACGGGGCGATAAAAGAACTGCTGGCCCTCGAAGGCATTAACGTCAAACTGAAGGCTTCAGGAAAGGAGCTGGCCGAAATCGGGCCGCTGGTCGATACAGAGCTGCCTGAATTGGGTTCATTTGATGTGAGCGGACAGCTGTCGGGTTCAGCGAAGGCCATTTTGCTGAACGACCTTTCGGTAATGGCAGACAAAAGCGATTTTAACGGTCTGGCCAAGGTGGAGTTCCTCAAGCGTCCCAAAATTACCATGCGCCTTCAGTCTTCGGTGATCGATTTCACGGCTCTGATGAAAAGTTTAGAGAAGGACGAAGAAAAAACGACCAATAAAGATAAGCAAAAGCGCCGTTTGTTTTCGGATGATCCCCTGCCTTTCGATGCCCTCGAAAAAGTGGACGCCGATATCCGGATAGAGGCCAAAAATATCCACGTCAAAGACGCGCGCCTTAAATTCGGTCACCTGTCCCTGAAACTCGATGGCGGTGAATTCAGCATCGACAACCTCGAGGCGACTTACAAAGAGACGAAAATTTCCGGAAATCTGCAGCTCACTTCAGGGTCATCGAGCCGGGTGGCTACCCGTTTCCTCGTTCAAAACCTCGACCTGGGCGGCTTTCTCAGGGAAACCGGAATAAATGATCGGGTCCAGGCAACCGTTGACCTTGCGGCCCATCTCAATGGCCGGGGGGATTCTGTTCACAGCCTCGTGGCGAGTCTGGATGGCGAAATCGGTGCGGTGATGGGGGAAGGGTACCTGACCGAATATCTCGACCTGATTTCCTTGAATCTTTCCAAAAAGGTCGTTCATTTCTGGGGACGACCTAAAGATGCAGATCAGATCAAATGTGCCGTCGTCCAATTCGACATCAAGTCCGGAGTTGCCGCCAGCCAGGCCTTTGTGTTCGACACCCGGGCCGGCATCCTGACCGGTTTAGGCGAGATCAATCTGGGCACGGAACAAGTCAATTTTTTACTCGTTCCGAAGCCAAAACATCCAGGTCTTCTGGAGTTTTCTACGAAGTTGCGGGTCAGCGGTACCATTTTGGATGCCAAGGTAAGCCCGGCCAAACTCGCCTTGTTAGAAACAGGCGTTCGAGCCCTCGGAAGCCTTGTGACGGGTCCGCTCAGATTGCTGGCTCCGTTTGTACACCTCGGCGCGCATGAGAAGCATCCCTGCGAGATCCAAAGTATTGGACAATTGGGGTTGCCAATCCCCGCCCGTGATTAGCCCGGTGTGACTCCAAATAGATATGCTGATGACGCTTATCTGATCCCAAGGGCAACATCGAACTGCCGGCATGGGGATTTTCAGTCATTATTCCATACTTCGGATCAAATGACGGGTGACCTGCTCGGCCGAGCGACCCGGCGAATTGACCAGAACGACGAAGCGATGCAGGCTGCCGTCGGAGCGCTCGATATACCCGGCCCGGGTGCTGATGCCGCTGAGCGTACCGGTTTTATAGAACTGGCGGCCCTCGCTGCGCATGAGCGTGTGGTAGGGAGCGAAGGCATCGAGCACCTTTTGCATATCGCGGGCCGTGATGCGGTTGTCGCGCGATATGCCGGAGCCCTCGCTGATGTGGATGTCGTCCAGTTGGAGGATGTTGCGGGCGTAATCGCGGGCTGCCTGCACCCCCTTTTCAAGCGTTCCGGGTGGACCGTAGCGCCGGGCACCGGCCGCAATCAGGATTTGATTGGTGGTGTAGTTGTTGGAAAAGGCCAGCAGCCGGGCGATGGTGTCGCTGAGCGTCAGAGGCGACTGGTGTCGGTAAATCAGATGGTCACGGCCGGGCCGGACAGTTCCGATCGCGACCTTTCCTGTCACCGTTACACCGGCTTGGCGCAAGAAGTGGTCGAACAGATAACCGCTGTAAAGGGTGATCTCGTTTTCGTTGTGAGACAAAACGATACGGCCCTCGTTCACTCCGGAAGAGGTGATCCGTCCGAGCATCATCGGCAGCAAAGGCGTCTGGGGTTCGGCGCTGAGGTAAGTGCCGTTTTCTTTTTTGAAGAACACGGTGTTGAAGTTGACGCACAAGGCGCCGTTGGGGGCGTCGTACGGTTCGGACGAAGAAGAGATTCCCGGGATCACCAGAGGCTGAGCGAAGTAAGAGGCATCCAGGATAATGTCGTTGACGCGCGACAACTTGGGTTCCAAAGCCAAGGCGATTTCCATCAAGACCTCGGAAACGAGGCCCGGATCGCCATAGCCCTTGATGGTCAGGTTGTTGTCATCATCGCAGTAGAATTCGGTCTCGAAGCGGTAGTCGGGCCCGAGAATGTGGAGTGCGACCAGAGCAGTAAAGATTTTAAGAGTCGATGCCGGTATCAACGGCCGGTTTTCGTTTTTGGAGATCAGAACCCGTCCGTCGGGATCAGTGACCAGGATTGCATCCTGCCGCCCGATCATTTTTTTGACCGCTTCCAGTCTGCTGCCGGCCGTGCAGTGCGGCATCGACGGTCCGATGAGCAGCAGCACGACCGCCGTGGATATAAGAATTTTCCGCATCTTTCCCCTCATAATTATTTTCCAAACGGCGGGGTTTCCCGTCGATTCGACCGATGGGCCGACCACTAAACCGAGCGCCAGATTTGATCGAACTTATGGCGGCTCAACCGCAGGTATTCCCGGTCGGGTGTGAACACCTCGAACGTCACGGTGCCGTTATATCCGGTCTTCTTCAAGGCGGTCAATATCTTGGGAAACTGAATAGTGCCGGAACCGATCGGCAGGTGGTTGTCCTCCTTACCGAAGTTGTCGCTCACGTGGATGTGGCCGATCCGATCGGCAAACGCCTCAATAAACTTCACGATGCGCTTGCCGCGCGGGCTGCCGATGTTGGCGTGACCAGTGTCCAAGGTCAGTTTCAGGGTCGGAAAGTGGTTGAAGATGTCCCTGAATTCGACGACGTCGACTCCGAACCGGCTGCGAGGAAACATATTCTCCAAACAGAGACTTACTCCCAGCTCAGCGGCCTTCGAAGCGATAACCGCCAGACTCTCGTAAGCATGCTGCCGGGCCAACTCGGGCACGAAAACCCCCATGCCGGAGATGGCGGCCGGGTGGGCCACGACTTTTTCAACCGCGAGTGAGGCCGCGGTTTCCAGTGCCTTCAGCACTTCTGCGAGTGAGGCTTGCCGGATGCTGTCGGTCAGATCCGCGAGCGATACAAAGGTCGGCAGGTGGCATACCAGCTGCATATTGTGACGTTCGAGGGCAGCGAGCAGTTCGGCCTTTTGATTGCGAACAGCGGTGTAATGCGCGGCCGGGGGATCCATGGCCAGCTCCAGGAAATCGAAACCCAGTGCCGCCAGGGACTCCAGTTCTTCCAGCACCGGTTTGACCGGGAAATTCATTGCCCCATAACGCATGCATCGTCGTCCTTTTTAGGGATGCGGCACTCTTTTTCAGTCACCGAAGGAAATACCCAGGTCCCGGGCGGTCAAAATGGTGTCGCAGTCGAGGGGAACGGTCTTCATGCGCTGCGTTCCCTGATCCAGCGGCACGTAATTGACCGTCGGCGGATCGAGAACGACCATGATGCCGGACTGGCCATGATCTAAAGCGCGGACACTTGCGGCGCCGAAACGCAGGGACAGGAGGCGATCGAAGGATGTGGGGGTCCCGCCGCGCAGCAGGTGCCCGAGTACGACCGTGCGGGCCTCTTTGCCGGTCAAGGATGCAAGTTCGGAGCATACCATTTGACCGATACCGCCCAGCCTTTCGGCCTGGCCGGCGGTCTTGCCGGCCGCCACGGTGCGTTTCCCGCCCTTCGGCCGGGCTCCTTCGGCCACCACGATAATTGAGAATCGGCGGCCGCTGCGCTCACGCTCCATGACTTTTTCGGCGACCTTGTGGATGTCGAACGGAATTTCGGGAATGAGAATGGCATCGGCCGTGGCCGATACGCCGGAATTCAGTGCAATCCAGCCGGCGTAACGCCCCATGACCTCGACGACAAAGATCCGGCGGTGTGCCTCGGCCGTCGAGTGTAGGCGATCGATGCATTCGGTGGCGAAATGGACGGCCGTATCGAAGCCGAACGTGATGACGGTTTTATCGAGGTCGTTGTCGATCGTCTTGGGCACGCCGACCACGCGCAACCCCTTATGAAACAGGGCAGCGGCGATGGCCAGCGACCCGTCGCCGCCAATGGCGATCAGGGCATCCAGCCGGTTGTGGCGGAAAGCGGCGATCAACTCATCGGTCCGGTCTGTTTCCACAATCTGTCCATCGTCCGCGATTGTGGGGAAACACATCGGATTGCCCCGGTTGGTCGTTCCCAGAATCGTTCCGCCCAGATGCGTGATCCCGCGCACCGAATCACGATTCAGCGGCAGGAGGCCCCCTTGCGGGAACTGCTCCGGCAGCATGAGGCCGTTGTAACCGTCACGAATGCCAAAACATTGCCAGCCGCGGTTGACGGCTGAGAGCACGATCGCCCGGATGACGGCATTGAGCCCCGGAGCATCACCTCCGCCGGTCGATATGGCAATGCGTTTGATCGACACCTGAGTCTCCTTTGAGAGAAGAGCGGACGTCTGGTAGCCGTTATGGTGGTATCAAACGCCCGAGTCGATCTTTTCCCTGAGTTTACCGGAACACTTGAACGTGACCACCCGTCGCGGCCTCAACATCATGGCATCACCGGTGGCGGGATTACGACCCCTCCGTTCAGTTTTCTCCTTGACGCAAAATTTTCCGAATCCACTGACCAGAACATCCTCGCCGGATGCCAGGGTACGCTTCACGATCTCCAGCAGCATCTCAACGGTATCGGTGGCTTGTTTCTTGGAAAAACCGTTGCCTTCGGCTACCGCCTCGATTATTTCGGCCTTTGTCAATGCCATGGTAGTCACTCTCCCGTGCGAAGTTCAAAAGTATTTTAAATTTATATCAAGAATTTAAATCGGTTACAAGCATTAATATCATAACGTGTTGAGTTAATTGTTTTAATAGCAAGGTATAATAACCATTATATCTTACTAATATTCTTGACAAAATAACTCAGGGTTGTAAATTGGACCATACGAAAATGGTTGATCCGTTTGTTTTTTAAATAATTCCAGAACCCTACCCAAAACTACGATTTTCGGTTATTCGAAAATCGACCCCTCTCGCCGCTCTTTTGAGCGGTGAATGTATCGAGACTCCACTCCAGCCCCTCGACCGGCGACTCGTTTCTGAGGCGGCACATGCGAGAATGGCAGATCGGGCAATCGTCTTCGATACAGGCGTCCATGTGAATCAGCGCGCTGGCCCGACCCCCGAAGTGTTCGATGACAAGGGCTTCCACCGTTTTGGCTTCGTCATGGGCCGCCTCCAGGGAGCAGTCCCGCGGCAACACGAGATGCATGTCGATGTGCGTGTGATCGCCCGCTTTCCAGGCTCTCAGCTGATGGATATCGATCCAGTTTTTGCGCCGATTCCTGATGAGCAGTTCTGAAAGATCT
>JAQAZR010000138.1:0-6941 GCA_032127235.1 Deltaproteobacteria bacterium | reverse complement strand
GGCAACGGGTCAGCCGCGGCGGGGTTAGCTGTAATTCTGGTCTTGTAAAAATTTTCTCAACAATTGAAAAAGACCTGTCAGTCCGCAGAGAGTAAAAGTGCGGTGGAGAATCTCCACCGCCCTTTTGCCGAGGCTGATGCTGTTACTGTTGCCGCTCAGCGCTTCGAAATTTGGTATCTCTGCCCGGCTTGACGGATAAAATAGTTTTCATCTTCGAACGTCATGAGACCCGAAATCGTCATCAGACTCCGTTCGGTAAATTTAACCCGGTGCTCACCCACTGTCACATAAAGGGCGTCGTTTTGAGCATACAGCTTCTGCTGCTCCAGTAGTAATCGTTCGCCGGTGTTGAGCACCAGCGTAATAGGGTCGCTCAAGATCACCTCAAAGACGAACAGCGCCGTGTCTTCATACGGGAAATAAACTTTTTCCGTGCAGTTGCCCTTGTTTTGAAATAAAAAATACCCTCCGGCATCCTTGCGGATTGACGCATGAAAAAAGTCGATGATCTTCTTGTTCCGGAACCGGCCGGTTTCGTTATGCCAGCACCCGTTGGCATCGAGCCGGAAGACGGCATTTTCCTTTGGGATGACAATTTCTGTGGGTGCAGACCTGATGGTTTCTGAATCCGCGCTCATATTTTAGCGTTCCTGCCTGATCGATCACGGTAAAATTTAAAAAGTTGATTTAGAGCTCAGTGAAAAAGTTTACGATAGGCAGCCCGTTTTTCTTTCGGCCACCGTGGACAAATGGCCGGTTGGCCCTTCATTACCAACTGGAAACAGGCGTCACATTTGGTATTGCAGTTGAGAATCTTGAGGTCATCGCCTCGACGGGCTTTCTGCGGCCACAGAGGATCGACCCAGAGCATGCGCGCCAGACCAATAAGATCGGCCTTGTTGTCACTCAATATGGCTTCCGCCCTAGCCGGGCTTGATATTCTGCCGGCAGCAATCACCGGCACCTTGACCGCCTTCTTGATGGCCTCGGCCAGCGCCACCATGTAGCCGGGACGGCGCGATTTTTTGACCACATCGGGCAGGAAAAAAGAATCATAGGTTCCACCCATGACCGAAAGGTATGCAACGCCGTTTTCCGCCAGCGCAGAAGCCAGAACACTGGCTTCTGCTACTGTCAGACCGCCGGGCAGCCACTCGTCGGCCAGGAGACGATAGCCGACCGGAAAATCGCCCACTTGGTCTTTGACCTGTTTGAGAGTCTCGATCGGAAAACGGATACGGTTTTCGATCGATCCGCCATAGGCATCGTTTCGCAAATTGGTCCTGGGCGACACGAACTGGCTTAGCAGGTATCCGGTGCCACCGTGCAGCTCCACCAAATCGAACCCGGCCTTCTGGACTCTGTGGGCGGCACGCGCGAACTGCTTCTGTATCGTCGTAATCTCTTTTTTCAGCAATGCCCGGGGAGTGCGACCGAAAGCCGGAACATCTGAGGCAGACACGGGTTCGACAGCGCGTGCAAAGCGCCCGGCATGGTTGATCTGAAGCGCCGCGCGGCACCGCTGCTCTTTGATGGTTGCGGCGATTTTTGCCAGTCCATCGACATAACGGTCATGATCACAGCGCAGGGTCCGAGAGGACCCGCTACCGGACGGTGTGATGCTGGAATTCTCCACGACGATCATGGCCGCTCCGCTTTGGGCCATCATTCGGTAGTGTGCCACCAGCAGCGGCGACACCTTGCCGCCCTCTGCGGCATACCCCAGGTAAAGCGGCGCCATGGTGATCCGGTTTTTCAAGCGCAGTCCGCCGATGCTCTTGGACTTGAACAGAGTCGGATAAGCCGGTTTTTTCATCGCCTCTCCTTTCCTTTTATCGTCTCTCGTGCACTCCAAAACGTTCGATGGCTTCAGATCCGTTCATTTGCTCACAGCAAAATAAGTTTATCAGGCATCGTCTCCCGTAACGATGCGCCGCATTTTTTTGATGCGGCCGCGACGTTTTTTTTTCGCCAGCTGACGCTCTTTGGATGCCAGAGTCCGCCGCGTCTTCACCCGGCGTTTCGGTTTTTCAGCGGCCCGCCGGACCAGTTGAACAAGACGGTCGACCGCATCCTGGCGATTGCGTTCCTGGGTCCGAAACCGTGAGGCCTGAATGATGAGCACGCCCTCGGTGGTCACCCGCTTCCCGGCCAGGCGAATCAGCCGCTCCCGAATCTCGCCCGGAATTGATGCGGTATTCCGAACATCGAAGCGCAGCTGGACGGCCGATGACACTTTGTTGACGTTTTGGCCGCCGGGACCCGAAGCCCGGACAAAATCCATGTGGATTTCGGTTTCATCGATGGCGACATCGGCTGTGACGGGAATCATGGGAAGGACATCTCGTCGTTCGTGCACGCAATGGAAGTTTTGACAATAAAATGGCCAGTGCCCTCAACACCGGTGGCCAGCGGTTTTTGGTGAAACTGTACATGGAATCTTATTTTCACCAAGAATTTCTGTCCGGTGGTGGTACCTCTTGTCAACATTCCGCAACCGACCCCGTTACGCTTGTTCTGGTACCTCCGGCAGCTGTGCGTGATATGAAGACCCGCGTGTACCGTCGAAAACCTGGAAGCCGGCTTATCTGGGCTTGCCGGTACCGCCGAGCAGACGCTTTTCGATCTCCTTCGCCGCCCATTGCGGGTTCTGCCGACGTTGCCCTTCCCTGTGAACCGTCAGGATTGTTTCGGCATTCTGCCGGGCGGTACGGTTTCCGGCAGCGGCCGCTTCGGCAATCAACTGCCAGTCACCGGATCCGGTAAAAAGCTGAAAAGCGACAAACAGTTCCGGGAAGAACTCCTTTCCCAAGCCATCGAAGAAAGCCACGAAAAGTCCCAAGGCGGCTGCATCCCTGTGGTCCACGATGTATTGCAGCGGGCCTTTCTCACCGGTATCGGCCAGGAGATCTTTCACCGCACGGGCGGCGAGTTCAACCGGCGTGTGGGGATAGGCGGCAATGATCTCTCGCCACTTGTCACGGTCGAAAACCGTGTCTTCCCTTTCACCGATTTCATGATAGAGGTAGGTTTGGCTCTGCACGTCCAGGATTCTGTCCAGGTTGCGCTGCAGCTCGGCATTGGCTGGATTCTCCATACCACAGTGAAAAAGGGCGAATTTGAGAGCCGGACGACCCGACTTTTTGATGTAAAAAATCTTGTCCCACAGGAAAAGCTGTGCCGCCTCCCGCCGCAGAATGATGCCATCGTCCTGGGAGAGAGCCGGGATGGTCAGCAAATCGCGCGCCAGCTCGTGCCCGAGGGTATAAACGGTGTGGCCGTCGACCTGCGACGTGTGCTCGAGGCGGGCCAGCAGAAAGGTCGGCTTCAGGCTGTAGGCATAACCGGCACCGTAGTAAAGACCGAAGGGTTCGAGAGCGGCGTTTATCCCCGAGGTGTCGAATAGATCGAACCGACGGCCGCTGATGGCAAGGTCAGCCGGCTTCATGTCGATCAATTTTTCCCACCTGTTTTCCCTGGCGTCGATCCATTCCAGAATTTCGGCGGAATCCTTTTCGACCCAGGGAGGCAGCCGGTTTTCCCACTTGTAGAGATCCCTCAACCGCAATGCCAGACCGCAAATGGAATAGAGCCCCGCATGCTGTGCATCTGAAATGTCGCAGTTATGCCGCACCTGCCGGGTGATGTCATCTATGTTAAACATTATTTAGATATTCTTTAAAATCGGCCAGCATGGTCAGCCGTCGCCGTGGAACCGTTTCTTCATAATTTCACGGAATATGATCAGCTTCTGCACATCCTGCGTCCCTTCAGCCAGCGAGACGGCCCAAGCGTCCATGGGAAATTTGTGCACCGGGTGTTCGCGCACAACCGATGCAGCCCCGAACAGGTCGGCTGCCCATGGGCACACTTCTTTGGCAATCTCAACCGCCAGGTATTTGGCCAGGGAGGCCTCGAACCTGAAATCAGCCCCGCTGTCCATAGCCGTGGCCGCGCGGTAGACCATCAATCGGGCGGCTTCGAGACGCGCATAGAAATCGGCGATCTCGAAGGCCTTGGACTGGAACTCGGCGATCGGTCTGCCGAAAACAGTGCGGCTCCTTGCCCGCTGCAAAGCCAAATCAAAAGCCCCTGCCGCGGTTCCCAGGGCCAGCCCGCTGATGGGAATCCGGCTGTTGGTGAAAACCGTCAGCGTTTGCTGGAGGCCTTTTCCCTGATTTCCCATAAGGTGGTCATCGGGAACAAAGACGTGGTCGAATTCGATCCGCGACAAATCGGATGGGATCCAGACCTGTTTGTTGAGTTTTTTACGGCCGATTCCCTCCGAATCCAACTCGACCAGAAACATCGATATCCGCCGGTTGCGCGGGGCCTCCGGTTCGGTCACCGCCGTGACGACAGCCAGATCGCTGATCAGTCCGTTGGTCGTGTATGCCTTGGAACCGTTCAAGACCCAGCCGCCGTTCGTCTTTTCGGCGGACATGGCGATACCGGCCGCGTCGCTGCCGGCCAGATTCTCGGTATTGCCAAAGCAGATCAGACTCTCGCCCCTTGCGGCTGCCGCTCCGAAACGCTCTAACTGCCCGTCGGTACCGAATAGGTTTAATGCCGTCAATCCGAGGTCGGAGACGATCAGCACGGTAACCGCAACCCCCGGCGACAGTTTTGCGATCCGCTCGAGAAGCAGGGTCTCGCGCAAACCGGGTCGTTTGACCAGGCGCTCTTCTTGCCAGCGGTATCCATACCATCCAGCGCTCCCCATCATCTGAAAAAAGCTTCGGGGAACAATCCCCTCCCGATTCCAGGTCGGCAGGTTCGGTGATACCGTTTCCTTGAGAAATACGTCGAAATCTTCCAACTCTGCCGCAAACTCAACCGGAATTGAAAAGTCCATCACGCCTCCGCTTGGTGCGCTGCCGATGGGAATGAAATTGTGGACAAATCTGTCTGCTGTTCAATAGGTATCAGGATTTGTAATAAAATTCATGATAAAAATGAGGGGAATACTGTGCAAAGAAAATAATAAAAAATGCTATTCGATCGATATCCTTTCCAGCAGCTTATCTTCTTCGAGAAGCCGTCCGGCACCAAGAACCGCTGTAGAAAGAGGTTCCGCGGCAATGTTCACATTAAGGCAGAGTTCTTTCCCCAAGTAGCGGCCGATATTTCTGAGCATGGCCACGCCACCGGTCAAGGTGATGCCCCTGTCGATGACATCCGCCGACAGCTCGGGTGGGATACTTTCCAGCACAGTTTTTATCTGGCGGGCGACAGAGTCGATCTGACCGGACATTGACTTCCAAATTTCCTGTGTCGGGATGGTCAAGATTTTGGGAATTCCCGTGTGCGGGTCGCGCCCCCTGATTTCTATCTCCTCGTCGGGTTGATCCAAATCGCCGAAACAGCTGATCTGCGCCTTGATATTTTCGGCCGTGTGTTCGCCCACCAGCAGATCGTAAGAATTTTTGAGATACTGGCTGATGGTGAAATCCATTTTATCGCCCGAGGATTGATTCGACCGGCATTCAACGATCCCCAGCAGCGATATGGCCGCCGCTTCTGTCTTGCCCGCCCCGATATCGACGATCATGCTGCAGGTAGCGTCCGTAACCGGCATCCCGGCGCCGATGGCGGTAGCGATCGGGCCACTGACCAGAGGGGCTTCCCGGGCGCCCACCATTTCGGCGGTTTCCCTGATGGCGCGTTTTTCGACCTCAGTGATGGCGTGCGGCACGGCAAAGACAATTCTTGGCTTGACGAATTTATACCGGCTGTGGACTTTACGAATAAAAAACTTGAGCAAGGCGGCGATGGCTTCGAAGTCGGCGATGACGCCGTCGCGAATGGGGCGTATAAGGGTGATATCGGCCGGTGTCTTGCCCTGCATGTCTTTGGCTTCCAAACCAAAAGCGATCGCTTTGCTTCTCGACTCGCTGATTGTTCTGACGGCGACCATCGACGGTTCGTTTAAAACGATCCCCTTTCCCTTGACGTAGATGCGTGTGTTGGCGGTGCCCAGGTCCACGGCAAAATCACTCGAAAACACGCCCATGATTCCATTTAATTTCATGTTTCTGCACACCAATTTTTCAGCGTTGACCCGACAGATCTCGACTAAGGATGCTATTTTCCCACAAATCTGATAAAAATGAAAGATGAGAATATCCGTGATAGTGGTGTTGATTGTGTTTGCGGCGGCGCGCTGCACAAGTGATGAGGACCGTCAGGGCACCGGCCGGCTCGACAGCGGTATGTTACGGATCGTCATGCGTTGGGCCGGAGATGATTTTGCGTCTCAGAACCAGTTGGCCGTCAGGGATGTGATTGCACGCAATATCGCCGAAAGCGGCAAAGGCATCATCCTGCGGACCGGAACCGGGATGGGATGGATGGACATCATTGTTGAAGCTCGTGAAAATAAAGCCCATACGGCAATCGAAGCGATCGTGAAAGAACATGCAAAAGGTTTTGCCTTCAGCATCGAAAAGCCGTAACGCCGTATTACATTCTATTTTCGTGCTAATTCCGTTTGACCGGCGAATGAAAAGAGAAGCATTCATTGCTCCGGCGTCGGTTCGCCCTTTTCGTTCCAGCCACGGGCCCGGTAGTAGTCTTCAAGAAGCTGTTCCATCTGCTCGGATGTGATCACCTTGCCGGTTTCGGGCAAAGGCTCACGGTGGAAACGCTCGGGTATCCGGTCGTCTGCGGGTCGCAGTCCTTCGCGGATGTTGAAGCGCCGCGCGGCATCGGTCACATCGGCGGCAATGCGCCGCATTGCCGCCGCATCGAGCCTCAGGCCGGTGATCGCCCCGATGATTGTCGATAGCTCTTCCCACTGGTAAAGGTCTCGGTAGAACCGGCACAGGATCAACGTGTCGAAAATCGTCAGGCGGTCTTCCCACTCGGTAAAGATGTCAGCCTTGCCATCGATCTGATCCGGGTCGACGAGTCCGGAAAGTTCCGGTTTGTAAAAGGTGGCC
>JAQAZR010000137.1:0-3031 GCA_032127235.1 Deltaproteobacteria bacterium | reverse complement strand
AACCGTTTGCGTCGGTTAGCCTCGAACAGCAAAAGCGGCCAGCGATGTTTTCGAGCGATGAAATCGACGTAATTCGTTTGACGGTTGGACAATTTGATCCGAGCGCAGATTGTTTTTACGGCGTCGCAGTTCACGGTTGGTTTCCGAAACCGATGCAAATCATTCCGGTCGGCCGTCGGTCGAACGAGTTCGTGCAGCAGAATCGCAAATTTCAAAATGGCGGCCGGGATAGAGGCCAATGACCACACGACCGGATCGATATCGAAAGGGATGACGGCTTGCGGGTTGGCCAGCAGGTTTTCGATTTCGGAAAAGGCCTTCAGGGTGTGCTCGAAGCGGTCGCAGCCCGGTGTTTGAGCCGGGCGCTCGCTGCGTAACGCCGCTAGTTCGGGAAGCATGGCCGACAGCAGGCCGCAGTCAGCCATTTGTGTGATTGCATCGGCCGCTCGGCCCGTTTCCAAAATCTTCAGCAGTTCATCGCGGATCCTTTCACCGGCCGGCCTTTTGATGAGCATGGCTTGGTCTCGAACGGCCGCAGCGGTCTCGGGTGTCACCTCAAACTGGAGGACGGCCGCCATTCGAAAGGTCCTGATCAACCGGACCGGGTCTTGCTCGAAGGCCGAGCGCGACACCATCCGAACCCGGCCGGCGGCCAGGTCGGCTCTGCCGCCGCACACATCGATGATGTCTCCGCTGGCCACATCGACCGCCAGAGCGTTGATGGTAAAATCACGGCGCAGCAGATCCTCCGAGATGGATTGCCCGGCAACGGCCGAAACGTCAATGACCTGGGACCCGTGTACGATGCGATAGAGCATCAGTCCCGGTTTGCCTAGCGGCACCAGGCGACCGCCGGTGTGCGCCGCCAGCCGCAGGGCAAAGGCGCGGGGGTTCCCCGCCACGGCGAGGTCGAGATCGATTGGCCGGCGACCGAGCAGAAGGTCTCTGACCGACCCGCCGACAAGATAGACCTGGCGCGGCAGTGTTACGGGAAAAGTCCCCCGTGCCAAGGGCAATTTGTGGATAATGGGTAACAACGACATTATCTTACGGCCGGAGAAGAAACGTTTTTTACCGAACCGATCCGTTTCCGCCGGTTCGGTGTCCATCGGCGGAAGACCGGCGGCTTATAACCGAAAGGACACTGACATGACACCATACAGCAAAAGGCACCCGTTTGTCTACCAGCCGACGACCGGCTGATCATCTGCGATGTGAAGTCGATCGGACGGTGCCGCATGACGGAAAAAATGTCGGACGCGCCCCTCATAATTTGGCCAAAAAGCGAAGGAAAAACCTTGACACCTGGCCGGTTATGGTATACAAATAGACTACCTAAGTTAAACCCGCCAGTTGGAGAAAAAATCATAATCGTTCTTCTATAATTATCACTCAATATCCTCCAGCATTATCGAAATGTCCATTTCCGTATTTTACCGGTACAGGAATCATTTATAACTCAGCAGACGTCCGGCCCTTTTTTGACCACATTTGACCTTGCGCCGAAATTCTTATGAAAGAAAAACCCGGAAACGGGAAAAAGTGTCGTTTCGCTTTTGCAACCAGAGGGATTATGGTTTATTAAACAGTATTTCAAATGGGTTATATGCCAACCATCACGACAATAGTGGGGATTCGAATTAATGAACATTGCAGAGCTTAAAGAGAAGAAAATCAGTGAGCTGGCGCGGATGGCCAAGGAATTCAACATCGAAGGCGCTGCCGGTATGCGCAAGCAGGAACTCATGTTTGCCCTGCTGCAGCGGCAAATCGAGAAAAACGGTCTCATTTACGGCCAGGGTACCCTGGAAATACTGCCCGACGGTTTTGGGTTCTTGCGGTCACCGGATTACAACTACCTGCCGGGTCCCGACGACATCTATGTGTCACCCTCCCAGATCCGTCGCTTCAATTTGCGCACCGGTGACACGGTGTCGGGGCAGATTCGGCAGCCGAAAGAATCCGAACGCTATTTTGCTCTGTTGAAGGTCGAGGCCATCAACTTCGAAGACCCTGAGGTGGCCCGGGATAAAATCCTTTTCGACAACCTGACACCGCTGTATCCGAACCGCAAGATGAGCATCGAAGACGGCGCCGACAACTATTCGACGCGCATCATGGACCTGCTGACGCCGATCGGCTTCGGCCAGCGCGGACTGATTGTATCCCCGCCGCGTTCCGGGAAAACGATGCTGCTCCAAAACATCGCCAACAGCATCATTGCCGCCCACAAAGAGGTGGTCCCATTCGTTCTTCTGATCGATGAACGACCGGAGGAAGTGACCGACATGGAGCGGACGGTAAAGGCCGAGGTCATCAGTTCCACATTCGACGAACCCGCGGAACGGCATGTCCAGGTAGCCGAAATGGTGATCGAAAAGGCCAAACGCCTTGTGGAACATAAAAAGGACGTGGTCATTTTGCTCGACAGCATTACGCGACTGGCCCGGGCCTACAACTCCGTGATGCCGCCCAGCGGCAAAATTCTCTCCGGCGGTGTCGATTCCAACGCCCTGCAGCGTCCCAAGCGGTTTTTCGGTGCGGCGCGCAACATCGAAGAGGGCGGTTCTCTCACGATTGTCGCTACCGCCCTGGTCGACACCGGCAGTCGGATGGACGAAGTCATTTTTGAAGAATTCAAAGGCACCGGCAACATGGAAATCGCGCTCGATCGGCGCTTGGCCGACAAGCGTGTGTTCCCGGCCATAGACATCAAGAAATCCGGCACCCGCAAGGAAGAGCTGCTCCTCAAGGAAGAGATCCTGAACCGGGTCTGGATATTGAGAAAATTGCTCTCCTCTCTGAATCCGGTCGACAGCATGGAATTTCTACTTGAAAAAATGAGCGGAACCGCAGATAATAAACTTTTTCTCGCATCGATGAATGCCTAGTCGGCATAATAGGGGGTTGAAATTAATATGAAAACAGACATCCATCCCAATTATTTCCAGACAACCATCAAGTGTGCCTGCGGTAACGAGATCGCAGTCGGTTCGACCAAGCAGGATATCCGGGTCGAAATTTGTTCGAA
>JAQAZR010000136.1:0-5713 GCA_032127235.1 Deltaproteobacteria bacterium | reverse complement strand
CGATATCAGCGGGCCTCAGATCCGATTCTCGGTTAAAACGGAATGCCGCATCCGTTTCAATCCGCCAACACGCAGCCCGAAGACTGCTCTTTTTTTGTTAACCCAGGTAAAGCGGTTCCATGATAAAGGTTTAGGGTCCAGGGTTTAAGGTTTTAGGGTTCAAAGTTGAATTTCAACTCCCTAAATCGCCTCATTTCTTGACTCCCGGAATCCTTATACCGTGAACTTTGCACCCTAAACCGTACATTTTGAACCTTGCACCTCAAATCGTATACATTTAAACGTGCACCCTGAACCGGTCAGTTCCGGTTTATATTTCCAGCCAGGAATCCGAATAGAGCGACTTTCCGAGAATGACATTCACGGTTTTGGCGTAATCCTGAAGTTCTTTCGGCAGGCTCGCGATATCCGGCTCGTTGCCGTCCATCATCCCGTAAATGAGGTCGACGATGTCCTGACGCTTGCCTTTGGCAATGTCGGCCAACTGGACATCGAGCGGGTCTGCAATCACTGAAACCATTCCGCATTTTCCGAGCATGACCATATACGTCTGGTTCAGGATCGGACGTAAGTGGTCCGGCGGCCCGTTGGAGATGTTGGACAGACCGCAGGTGCTCTTTGCACCCGGTGCCATGTCCGCCAGCATCTTCTGAAACTCCATCAAACTGATCAATTGGGGTTGCTGAATGTTGACCGGAGTGACGATGCCGTCGACCCAGATTTTTTCATTCGGAATTCCGGCTTCATTGGCAAAGTACAGCAGTTCGACGCACAACGCCGCCCGTTCGTTTTCATCCCGCGGCAGCCCTTCCGGTCCCCACATCAGGGCGATGAAGTCCGCACCGTGTTCGGCGGCGATCGGCACCATCCGTTCGTAGCGTTCGGCGCGTACCATGATCGAATTGATGATATGGGACATACCGCTCTTGACCGGTTTGATCACCTTGAGCGCCGCCTCGATGGCATCGATGTTCGATGTGTCCAGCGCCAGCGGGATGTCATCCACCACTTCCTGAACGGTCTGGACCACCCACGGCATCAGCTCGTGCCCGTCTTTCTTGGCCGGCCCCAGGTTGATATCGATGTAGTCCATGCCCTTTTCCCGCTGAAAAAGAGCTTCCTCCTGGATCGGTTTGGGGTCGCGTTCTTTATACGCCTTACCGATCTTTCGTGAAATGACGTTTAAACTTTCGCCTATCAGCAGCATCGACTCTCCCTCCTATGTGGCGTTTCTGAATTTTTCGACAAGCGGTTGAAGAACGGCAGCCGACCGTTCTTCAACCGGCAGTGCCAGTTATTGTTTGCCCTTGAGAAATCCGGAGATATGGGCGGCCTCGCGCGGCCCGACGGTGACGTTCCAGCCCGGCAATTCCTCTTCCATATCGCCGGCGATCGCGGCGGCGTATCCGGGGATGATGATCTTCTGGTGCTTGACTTTATCGGCGATGCCGCTCTTCTTGACGAACATGCCGACCTCGTCGCCGGAAAATTTACCGGCGGCCCAGGCCGTCATGACCGACAGGCCTTCGGAGTCCTTGATCAGGAGCCATGAGGGAACCCGGCTACCCTCAATTTCGCCGGATACGATGAAATAAGTCAGGGCGAAATTGGTGGTGACCAGAACCGGCGAATTCTCATCCGGGTTGCCGATTTCGTAAATGCCTTCGGTCACCATCATCGGACGCTGCGGGTCAGTGAAGATGTTCAACCTTTCCAGGAGCAGTGGAAAGAGGCTCTCGCTCTTGAAATCCGAAAAGACGACAATCCCGGCGTACTTGCCGATGTAGACGGCACCGAGCATCGTTTCGACATCGAGATTGGAGGCCATCTCGCAGGGAAAGGTGATGGTCGGGAAACCCACCGTGCGATTGGCATTTTTCAGCGCCGCCCGCCGGATCGCCACCTGGTCGGTAAAGGACTGCTTGAGTTCCCTGGAGCCCGGATCGAGAACCAGGTCTTTCAATCCCATTCCGGTCAATTTATCCGAGAGGGGAATCAATGCGTCCACCGAATCGGCTTTGACGGCCAGAGGCAGGTCGTTCTCCTTGGCCAAAGCGCCGAAGGCGTCGACATTGGCCGCGGTGGCGGCATACATCAGGGGTCTCTTAAACTTGCAGGCCTCGACGCCGGCCTTCATTACTTCGATATCCTCGGTCATCAGGATCAGGTTGAATTCGGAGGTTTCGGCGATCGTCTTGGCCTTTTCGGCAAAGGCAGCCGCATCACCGCCGACGTCCTTAAGCGCCACCAGTTCCGGGCGCAGGTTCAGGCCGACGCGTTCAAACTGAAAAGCGTTCCAGACCTTCAGCTTGGCTTCCAAGTCGGCCGGCGGGATATCCGAGCCGACCAGGGCGGCCAGGCCCGTCGGATTGTAAAAGGTTTTTTCGTGACGGCTCAACACGAGTTCACCACCGACGGTCAATTTGCGGACGCCTTGCCCGATCACCACCGGACGAATGGGCGGAGCGGAAGCCTCGGCCAGTTGTTCGCGTGCTTCGGCAGATACATAGGGGCAGCTGTCGAGTTCAGCCTTGCCCGAAGCAAGGTTCATGGCAAATGCCAGGCAGGTCGGAACCCCGCATTCCTTGCAGTTGGTCTTCGGCAGGAGTTTGAAAATCTGAATACCGGTTAATGCCATTTTTTTCTCCTTCGGTCGAATTATACGAGTTGCCGGTTCCGGGTCGTTCACTGCGGCGGGCGGTCGAATGTCTTCAACCGCCGCTCGCAGCGCGCAACCCGCGACATGACAGGTGTATTTACTTAATCAACGGCTCCATGGAGAGGGCCGGGTGCCCCTTTTCCTGCAGGAAGGGCATAATTTCCTCCTCTGTGAGCCCGACGGTCTCATCGGCGATCTTATCGATCAGGTCCGGAACACCCATTTCGGTTCCTCTCTTGATGATCCGTTCCTTGATTTCCTCCTTCAGGCTCTTGGGCATCCAGACCACCCGCAGCAAGCCGCCGTCTCCGACGAGGAACTTGCCCTGGGTGATGTTGAACTTCGAGTGCCCGACGAAACCCGGCGAGGAGGCACCGCCGCCCATGACACCGGCCAGGGTGGTAAACTTCATGCCGCAGGGGGTTTCCCCGGTGTAATCCCGGTGAACGGTCATGATACCGTTACAAGCCGGCAGCATGGCCGCGATGCATTCGCAGCAGCCGCAGGTGGTCATCGGATCGACCAACAGTGAGTAGAAGTTGTAGTGATCGATGGCCCCACGGGAGGCCTTTTTCACGAACTCGTTGACGCCCTTCCACTGGCCCAGTTTCGGGTCGAGGCACTCGCCCTTTTCGATCGGTTGGTTGGGGCCGGTGGGGTTGATCTCGAAAGAGGCCTTGCAGTCCATCCAGTTGTAGGCACCGCAAAGACCGGTTCTCTCCGGGCTGACCGTGCAGACGTGCGTGGGTGCGAAGGACTGGCAGAGGGTGCAGGAGTAGTAGGTCTCCTCGTCCTCGTCTTTCATCTTCTCCACCCGTTCGTCTCTGGTCCTGTATTCGCCCCGGGCGCGCTTGGTGAGTTCGTCGACTTTCTTCTTGTCGGTGATCAGAGTGATCTGAACCTTGTCGAGGATGTTGCCGAAATCCTGGTGAAACTTGGCATGCAGGACGACGCCGATATCTTTGAGGGTAAACCCTTTTTCGATGGCCGCCTTGCCGACCCGCACCCAGGAGATATCCCGCTGGCCGATGTGCATCACGCCCTGGATGTAGTTGATCAGGTGATGGATCTGGCGCTCGATGATCGGTTCGAAATCGGTCTGGAATTTCCGACCGGCCACTTGAACGTAAATGCCGAGCGGCAGGGTCTCGCCTTCCTTGATGTCGGTGACATTCGGACCATCGACGATCACCTTGCCGTCTTCGATCTCGTTCATCTCGGCCATCTTGACCAACTCGGTGGCCTGGGTCTTGCCGCCGCCCATCTGGCAGAACAGATCGGCACCGCGCACCCGCTCACCTTCGTAAGCCGGACCGAAGGCGCAGGGAATCTCGATTTGAGACACGGTGGTCTTCAGGCCGCGAACCTCCACCGATCTTTCGACCATCTTGTCGTGCGGCACGTTGGCGACGACATGCTCATAGGTGCAGACACCGGTGGGCAGGATCTCGGGAATGTCGGTGTCGGCCAGGGTCGGGAAGCCCCAGTTGACCGCACCGGCCGCCGCCGCCGCCCATTCGGCGTTCACATCCCCCAGGGCGTTGACGAAAGCGAAGATCCGGTCCTTGTTGTAGAGCAGCATCTTCTTGTAATCACCCGGCTTGACACCGCCGAAGGCCATGGCCGCCCGGTTGGCGAACCCGAGAGCGAAGACGGCCGATGAAATGTCAGGACCGAAGGGAACGATGCGGGTGTTCCAGCCGACCTGAACCCCGGCCTTGATGAGTTGCTCGATCACGGTCGTGCCGTTCTGGTTGGCCGCACAGAAAATATAGAGGCTGCGGCGCTGATACTCTTCCACGATCATCTTGGCGGTTTCGGGATCCGGTGCCGAACCGACGATGGCCGCAAAACCGGGGGCCGAACCGTCGACAAACTCCACGCCTCTTTTACGGAAAACTGTGTCGTCGGCCGCTCCGAGCCAGATCTTGCCGGCTTCGATGTCCGGTTCTTCAGAGTGCAGATAAAAATCGGGCTCCTCCAGATACCGCAGCGCTTCGTCGAGTTCGAATGCCAGGATGGCCGCCATGCCGGCATCCAGCAGGGGTCCAAGATACGGCAGGTGATTATGGCCTTTGACGTGGGGCGGCAGCAGTCCGCGGGCAAAATCGAGAGGCTTTTTAATATCCTCCAGCGTTTCGACCTTCAGGCCGAGCAGGGAATAAATCACCGGCAGGTAGTAAGCCGTGTTGGGAAACCCCACTTTGGTGTCCGCATTGTAGGTCTGCAGGGCCCTCTTGTACCTTCCTTCAACCTTGGAAACGATATTGTAGCCACCCTGAATGGCGGCGAATGCAACGAGTCTTGACATACCTTCCTCCTCCTTCGTTGAGGTCGTTAAGAATAAAAATTATTAGATCGTCGGGCTTTCTAAATGCCGTTCGCTCGCTGCGACTCCGGCACACGCCCGGTTCCGGATGCCGAAGCCTTTAGTCGATGCGCTTGTGAATGCGGTTCAGTTTGTAGAGCATCTGCTCCAGTTTGCTCGCCTGGTCGACGGCCGGTGTCACGTCAGACTTTTTCGCCTTGGCGGCTTCTTTTTGCTTGGCCTCGAGAGCCGCTTTCTCAGCCAACTTTCCCTTGTCGGCTGCTTTGCGCTTGGCATTCAGGGCTTCGCGCTCTGACGTCCGTTTGGCGCGGATTTTGTCTTCTTCTGCCTCGATTTTGGCATTGGCTGCGGCCTGGGCCTTGGCTTCCGCTTCAGCCTTGGCCTTGGCTACGGCCTCGGCTTTGCGCTTGGCCTCTTCCTCAGCCTTGGCCTTGGCTTCCGCGTCGGTTTTGGCCTTGGCTTCGGCCTCAGCCTTGGCCTTGGCCTCCACGTCGACTTTGGCCGCCTCTACTTTTGCCTCCGCCGGTTTGGGTGCTTCCACCGGTTTGGCCGCCTCCGCCGGTTTGGGTGCGGCTGCGGGTTTAGGTGCGGCTGCGGGTTTGGCCTCTGCAGCCGGTTTAGCCGGGGCTGCCTTGGCTGCCGGGGCTGCCTTCTTCTCGGCTGCAATGGTCAGATCCGGTTGCGACGCCAGCGACGCATAGTCGATGTCGACATCGGCCAGGGAC
>JAQAZR010000135.1:0-4876 GCA_032127235.1 Deltaproteobacteria bacterium | reverse complement strand
TGACCAGCAACAGCGCCTTGGGCTTCAACATCCTGGAACGGCTTTGTTTTTTGTTGCGGGACCGCATTCAGGCCGCTTATGGTGCATTGGACAAGATTTAACGCGCCATTGATTCCACAGGCCGGTTCCGGTAAGATGATTGTCTGGCTTCGGCCCCGCCGGCAAGTGCGAAACGAGGATGCGATCATCGTTTAGGAGTTTCTATGGATCTTGAGCTCAGCGCCGAAGAAGCGCGAACTCTCGACGATCTTAAAGGCCAGTTGATTCGATTCAAAAAGGAACGCGGCGAACTGATTCCCATTCTTCAGATGTTCCAGGCAAGACTCGCCTATCTGCCGTCGGAGACCATCGAACTGGTGGCCGATTATCTGGGTGTTTCTCCTTCCGAAGTTTACGGCGTTGCTACCTTTTACAACCAGTTCCGGTTCAACCCGCCCGGGAAAAATCCGATCAAGGTCTGTCTGGGAACTGCCTGCCACGTCAAGGGCGCCGATATCATCCTCGAGAATTTCGAACGCAAGCTCGAGATCAAGGAGGGGGAGACCACAGCGGACCGCGAGTTCAGCATCGAGCGCGTGGCCTGTGTCGGTTGTTGCGCCCTGGCACCGGTGGCCTTGGTCGGCGAGACGGTCCAGGGTCACATGGCACCGAGTAAGGTCGAAGGGCTCATCATGAGGGTTGAAATCGAAAAAGGGATCAAGGCACGCGCCGAAAAAAAAAATGAACCCACCCAATCGTGACACATCCAACAAACGCTTTCGGGCGATGCAGGACGAGGCTCGGCAACGGAAGGCGGCTTTTGACACGGCGCCGATACCGAAGATCCACATCGGCATGGCCACCTGCGGCATAGCCGCCGGCGCCCTTGAAACCCGGGCGGCCTTCGAACAGGCCCTGGCGGAACGGGGTATCGACGCCCGCATCCACCTTGTCGGCTGTGTCGGTCACTGTTACGCCGAGCCCGTGGTCGTGATCGACCACCCGGCTTCGGGATTTCCGCCTATTTTATATCCCGAGGTCAACCCCGGCAAAGCCACGATGCTGATCAAGCTCTTTCTCGAAGGCGGTGATCCGCGTCTGGAGCATATCCTCGGCGCCACTGTTGCCAACGACCTGATTCCTTCCGTCATGGAATTTCCCCGCTTCAATCAGGAAAAACGGGTCGTCATGGAAAAATGCGGCCGCATCGATCCCGAGGACATTTACGACTATCTTGCCGAAAACGGCTACGCCGCCCTGGCGGCGGCTCTCGAGCGATCCCCGCAGGCAATCGTCGAGGAGATCAAGCACTCCGGCTTGAGGGGACGCGGCGGCGCCGGTTTTCCCACCGGGACCAAGTGGGAGTTGGCCCGCCGGGCCGCTGGCGATGACAAGATCGTCATCTGCAATGCCGACGAGGGGGATCCCGGTGCCTACATGGACCGCACGATACTGGAAAGCAATCCCCACCAGGTCCTAGAGGGCATGATCATATGTGCTTACGCCGTCGGCGCTCGGTACGGGCTCGTTTACGTGAGGGCCGAATACCCTCTCGCCGTCAAAATCATTCGCAAGGCCATCGCGCAGGCCAAGGAGCAGGGGCTCTTGGGACAGGGCATCCTCGGCAGTGCCTTCGATTTCGATATCGGTGTTTTCGAGGGGTCCGGCGCCTTTGTGTGCGGTGAAGAAACCGCGCTGATACAGTCGATCGAAGGCCGACGGGGGATGCCGCTTCATCGGCCGCCCTATCCGATCGACGCCGGATTGAACGACAAGCCGACGGTCATCAACAACGTCAAAACCCTGGCCTCGGTGCCGCCCATCATTGAAAACGGTGCCGAATGGTACCGGGGCATCGGCAGCGCCGGCAGCCCCGGTACCGCGATTTTTTCGGTTGTCGGCAACGTGACCCATCCCGGCCTGGTGGAAATCCCGATGGGGGTGACGCTGCGGACCCTGATTTTCGATATCTGCGGCGGGATACCGAACAAGAAGAAGTTCAAGGCGGTTCAGATCGGTGGACCCTCCGGCGGCTGCCTGCCCGAGGACTTTCTGGATACGCCGATCGACTTCGACTCGCTGACCGCGGCCGGAGCCATGATGGGCTCGGGCGGCATGGTGGTCATGGACGAAGACACCTGCCTGGTGGATGTCGCCCGCTACTTCCTCGATTTCACTCAGAAGGAGTCCTGCGGCAAGTGCACCTTTTGCCGTATCGGCACCTACCACCTCTTGGAGATTTTGAAACGCTTGACAGAAGGGGAGGGGCAGCCGTCCGACCTGCAGCAGCTGCAGCAGTTGAGCGAGGACATCAAGCAGGGGTCCCTCTGCGGTCTCGGCAAGACGGCCCCGAACCCGGTGCTCACGTCACTCAAATATTTTGCGGACGACTATACGGCCCACGTGGACCAAAAGCGATGCCCGGCCATGATGTGCCGGCCGCTGATCGCGTTTTATATCGATCTGGACCGATGCGCGCGGGGATGCGATGTCTGCGAGGGCTGTTGTCCGGTGGATGCGGTGTTTACCACCGGCAACCGCAAGAAGGGGATCGATCAGTCGCTGTGCGTCAAATGCGGCGAGTGCAGGGTGGCCTGCCCGCCGGAGTACCAGGCCGTTATGAAAGTGTCACCGCCGCATCTGGCGCCGATCATCGAGCGGCCGCCGGAGCCGCCCAAAGACAACACTTAGGGGTTCGCATTCGGCAGGCCCGGGGAAATCGCTGTCATGGTGTCGATTCTAGTCGACCAAAAGAAGATCGAAGTGCAGGAAGGCACATCAGTGCTCAAGGCCTGCCTGGATAACGGGATCAGCATTCCCAACCTGTGTTACCTGGAAGAGCTCGATCCGGCACCGGCTTCCTGCCGACTTTGCTTCGTCGAGATCGCTGGTGTCGACCACCCGGTTGCCTCGTGCAGTGTGCCGGTTCAGGAAGCGATGGTGGTCAGAACCGATACGCCGGCTGTCCGGCGTCTGCAGAGAACCGCACTGAAGCTGCTCCTCTCGGTGCACGACGTCGACTGCAAAAACTGTCATGCCAACCGCAAATGCGCCCTGCAACATCTGGCCCGATTCCTCAATGTCGGTTTGAAACCCAAAGGGTTATGCCACCGTCTGAAAGAGCCGTCGATCGACAAGCGCCACCCCTGCCTCGATTATTACCCCAACCGCTGCGTCCTGTGCGGCCGGTGTGTTGCGGTCTGCCAGACGGCGAGCGACCGGCCGGAGTTGACCTTTGCCAAGCGCGGCTTCGACACGGTCGTCAGTTTTTTCGGTCGAACTGATTCAGCCCGGCATGATTGTGCGGCTTGCCGGGCCTGCATCGACACCTGTCCGGTCGGGGCATTGGCCCTCAAAGACGGGTTGAAGAGTTTGCCCTGAAATGACGAGGCTGACCGGCATCCGCACTGAGACGACTACATCTTGTTCTTTCGAGCGCCTGACCAGAGGGTTTCGATGGACACCAACCGAATGATCGGAGGTAAACATGCTGCGAGCGTTAAACGGGTTTCTGGTGATTGTTGTGGCGGCCGGTTTTCTTTCGGGTTGCGGATACAACCAGCTGCAGCAGCAGGAGGAAAAGGTCTTCCGGGCCTGGAGCGATGTCGAGTCCACATTGCAGCGCAGAGCGGACCTGATTCCAAACCTGGTCGCGACCGTCAAGGGCTACGCTTCTCACGAAAAGGAAACCCTGGAGGCGGTTACGGCCGCGAGGTCCAGAGCCACCGGAGTGCAAGTTGCTCCCCAGGACCTCAGTGACCCAGCCGCGCTGCAGCGGCTCCAGCAAGCCCAGGGGGAGCTCTCCTCGGCTCTCTCACGGCTGCTCGTCGTGGTGGAACGGTATCCGGACCTCAAGGCCAACCAGGGTTTTCAAGATCTGCAAAACCAGCTGGAGGGGACGGAAAACCGTATCAATGTCGCCCGACAGCGTTACAACCAGGAGGTGGAAGCCTTCAATGCATCGATCCGAAAGTTTCCCTACAGCCTGACCAACAGTCTGCTCCTGCACCTTGACCGCAAGGCCTATTTCAAGGCCGAAGAAGGGGCCGCGGGTGCCCCGAAAGTCACGTTTTAGGATCGGCGCGGCTGCCGGAGGAGATAAATGGATGAAAGATAACCCGGCTTGAAACGCGGCCGAATCAACCAGACGGCCGCCGGTACCGGAGACCGGTTAACTGCACATCGCTCCAGCCGCATGATCTGGCGCCTCTGCGGCTTTTTCGCTTTTCTGTGGCTGCTATCCGGTGTCTCGGGTTTTGCGCTCGATGTCCCGCCGCTCAAGGGGCGGGTCAACGACTACGCCGGTATGATTTCGCCGGCCACCGCGCGTCTCCTCGAGGCGACCCTGCAGCGCTTCGAGGAAGCGGAATCGACCCAGATCGTGGTGCTCACGATTCCGACTCTGGCGGGCGACGCACTGGAGGATTTTTCGATCCGGGTGGCCGAGCAGTGGAAGATCGGGCAGAAAAACCTGGACAACGGCGCGATTCTGCTGATTGCCAAGTCCGATCGAAAGCTGCGGATCGAGGTCGGATACGGCCTGGAAGGGCGTCTCACCGACCTGCTGGCCGGCCGGATTATCAGCGATATCATCGTACCGCATTTCAAAGCGGGCCAGACCGACCAGGGGGTCATCGCGGGGGTCCAAGCCATGGTCGGGGTTGTCAGGGGTGAGTTTACGGTCGCCGAAGCGCCGTCACGCGGCAGCGGTCAAGATCAGCGTTCCGGCAATGGTCTCTTCGGGCTGATGCTGGCCCTTTTCTTCCTGAATGTTCTCGGTCGCCTGCGCCGTTCCCTGGGGGCGCTGGCCGGCGCAGTGATCGTTCCCATTATCGGGATCGCAATCTTCGGTTTCAGTCTGACCCTGCTGGCGCTGTTGATACCGGTCGGCATGGTG
>JAQAZR010000134.1:0-4800 GCA_032127235.1 Deltaproteobacteria bacterium | reverse complement strand
GGCATTGGTTTCGGATTCGAGAACACGCTGCACGTCGGACGGGATGTCTGTCCGCGTCAGCGTCGGCAGACATGAAACGTCTTCTTGAGTCTCCTGAAGTTTCTCCAGTGCCCTTGAATCGGCCTTTATCTTGGCGACGTCGGCCTTCGACAACCGGGCGGAGATCTCCGACAGCTCCTGTGCGATTCGCTCCTCCTCCCTTCTTTCAAGAGACTGATCGGGCAGAAGCTTGAAGAGGACGCGGTGGGGGTTGTCGATGAAATATTTGCGAATTCGCTCTTCGAAGAAACCACCATGTTTCATCTCGCGACGAACCCTTGCCAGGTCATCGTCAAGAAGCAGTCTGTTGAGCGGGTCACCGTCGTGCAGCCACGTGCCGGCAATCATCATCAACTGTTTAATACCGTAAGGATAAGGCGTGTTGGTGACTTCCTTGCGGTGAAATTCGACCTGGTGGAGGGCCGATTCAATCAAATCCTTATCGATGCCGCCGTCGGCCAGGTGATTCAGCACGTCGAAGATAATTTTTTCGATTTGCTCCGCCGCCGATTCTTCCACGTCTTTCAATCCGGTGACGAACATTGTGTCGCGGTTGTCGGCCTCGAAACCGGCCGCATCGCAGAGCGCAGAGCCCAACTGCGAATCGATCAGGGCCTTTCTCAACGGTGAACCGGGATTTCCCAGTAAGATTTGCTCCAAAATCGCCAGAATCAAGACCTCGAAGCCATCTCGAATATCCGCAGTGAGCCAGGCGACGCAAGCCTGACATTTTTTAGACGGGTCCTCGCCCTGTGCCAGTGGGTAATAGGCGATGTCTTGCCGGGAACTGCCCCAGCGCGGTTGGGACGGAACCTCCGTATCTGGATGGCTGCGGGTGAATTTTTTCAGAATCTTCTCTTCTATCAAACCAAGGTGGCGTCGCAGCGGAAGGTTGCCGTAAGTGTAAAAAAAGGAATTGCTGGGATGATAGTGATGCTGGTGAAAGGCCTTCAACTGGTCGTAGGTCAACCGGGGTATCACGGCCGGATCGCCGCCTGAGTTATGGCAATAGGTTGTGGAAGGATAAAGGACTTTAAGTAAAGATCGCGACATCACCTGATCGGGTGACGACATGGCCCCTTTCATTTCGTTGTACACCACTCCCTTGTAGACCAGCTTCGGCGAAGAAGCGTTTCCGCCACGCTCCCCGGCGATCTCCAAGCGATGCCCCTCCTGCTTGAAACTCAATTCTTCGATATTGGGAAAAAACGCCGCGTCGAGATAGACATCCATGAGGTTTTCGTAATCCGCTCGGTTTTGAGTGGAAAACGGGTACATGGTCCAGTCCGAGGCAGTAAACGCGTTCATGAATGTGCTGAGGCTGCGCTTCAGCATGGAGAAAAACGGATCCCGCACCGGAAACTTTTCGGAGCCGCATAAAACGGTATGCTCGAGAATATGCGCCACACCGGTGGAATCTTTTGGTACGGTTTTGAACGCCACGCTGAAGGTGTTTTCACGATCATCACTGCTGATGTGAATATGACGGGCGCCGGTCTGTTCGTGCTCGAGTTCGTAGAAGAAAAAATCGGATTCCGGGATCTTCTCGACCCGTTTGACGATATATCCCCCGCAACGTCCACCTGGATGCAGTTCGGGATTGTTTGGATCTTTACTGGCGCTCATTCTATCATCCCTTCAAAAATACTTCACCCTGCCCTATCGACCGGCCAAACAATTTAGATTTACTTTGCCACATAAACACCGCGGCTTTGTCGTTGGATAACGCCGTTTTTGTTCAAGCGAAATATGATGTTGCGGACCTTCTTTTCGTCGAATCCGGTTTTTTCCTTGATATCCGGCAGTCCGGCCCCTTGTTTGAATCCCTTTATTACCTCAAAGACCTTGTTTACGGCTGTCGAACCGCTGCGACCTTTAACTTTTGGGCCCCGGTTGTTCTTGATGGATGCCTGGCGGCCAAGTTTGGCGGGTCCGCCCGTCGATTTAAGCAGTTTTTCGATTTGGTCCAGTTTGTTCATCAATTTGTCGACGTCTTTTTTGGTTGGAATGTTGTAAGTGTGCATAAAAAATTTCACCATTGCATCGAAGCTGACGCTCTTGCCCTTGTGTCGCATGACTCATCTCCGTCTGTTTAAAAACTAAGTTGTTAATAATAAACGATATTACTTTTCTAGCCAAAAAACATTTAAGTAATCGTAATGACTAACCACTAAAAAGTCAAGTCACCCATATGGGTTACGCCTTGATCTTCCGAGTGCAAACTGATTAAATGCAACGGTGAGTGGAACTTCAAGACTTTGGCAACCGGCAGGATGAAGGAGTCGGGAATGACGTCACCCAGGGCCCTTTTGCAGGCATGGAACATACGCGCGGACAAGCGACTCGGGCAGCACTTTCTGACCGACCCCGCGATGGCGGCCGTGATCGTGCAGGCCGCGGCACTCTCATCGCGGGATGTCGTGCTCGAAATCGGTGCCGGCCTCGGCGCCCTTACTTTCCTGGCAGCCCGACAAGCCGGCAGGCTTTACGCAGTCGAAAAAGACGCCCGCCTGGCGGACCTCTTGCGATCAGAATTCATGGCTAACGGAATAAATAATGCCGTCCTGCTGCAGAAGAATATTTTACGGGTCGATATTCGGGCCTTGGCGGCTGAGGCGGGCGATCGACTGGTGGTAATCGGAAATCTGCCCTACAATATCTCTTCCCAAATCCTGGTTCAGCTGATTTCAGTTCGGCAAGCCGTGAAACGTGCCGTTCTAATGTTCCAGAAGGAACTGGCCGAACGATTGACGGCCGGCCCCGGCGGCAGGGATTACGGTCGGCTTTCGGTAATGATTCAGTACTGTGCCGAACTCAAGTCCGTCGGACGGGTGACCGCAACCCGCTTCTTCCCGCGACCCAAGGTCGACTCGGCGGTTCTCTCGATTGTCTTCAAAACCCCGTCAGACCTTTCTCAGGAGGAAGAAGATTTTTTCTTCAAGGTTATCCGGGCGGCATTCGGCCGAAGGAGAAAAAAATTGCGAAATTCTCTGGCCGGTGGCGAGCTGGGGCTATCCACCGAAGCAGCTCAGCAGGCCCTCGAGCGGGCAAACATCGACCCTTCGCGCCGCGCCGAGACTCTGGATGTGGCGGAATTTCTCGCACTGAGTGCGAGCTTGAACCGGAATCTGCATTCCTGAAACAACTATGATTTTTTCTACATGTTCTCGGCCACACTGACCGTGCGGTCGCCCAGCATGTTGACGTAACTGCCCATCTCGTTGTCGTACCATCCATAGATGACAGCCTGCGTTACCGGAACCCGGATCAGGGTGTTGGATAGTTGATCGATGACTTCCTGGTTTAGCCCCGGAACGTTTGCCAGGTCGATCGCGACCTCTGCTGTACGGGTGTGAGTTTCGTGCCCTTCGATGATGGCTGCCGCACGCGGCGCACCGATGATGTCTCCCGATACGTTCTGTTTTTCAGAATAATGGAGATAACCGTTGGGATCGAGCTTCGCCGTGCGACGGTATACCGCGTTGATGGTCTCTCGCCGGATCGGTTCACGGTTCGGCTGTTCCTGCAGGTCGACCACCAGTATGATCAACGAACCTGTCGCAGTCGGGATGCGGACTGATTCGGCGATGAAGCCGATCTGCCGCATTTCGGGAATCACCAGCCGCAGGGCCTTGGCCGCGCCGGTGGTCGTCAGGATGATGTTGTTCATGATGCTGCGGTTTTTGCGCAGATCTTTCTTTCCCGCCTGTGGCAACCGGTCCAGAACCGCCTGCGAACCGGTTGCAGCGTGAACCGTCGCCATGGAAGCGGTCAGAAATTTGTGCGGTCCGAAGTGATCCAGCAGCGGTTTTATCATGTGCGCCAGGCAGGTAGTGGTGCAGGATGCATTGGAGATGATGCGGTGCCGCCGGGGATCATAGTCGTTGGTGTTGATCCCCATCACCGTGGTGACGGCATCCTCCGGCATCGTTCCGGGCAGATCGGCTTTCTGGTCCTTCATCTTGAAGGGTGCCGAGACGATGACTTTTTCGGCACCGGACTCGAGGTGGCCCCGAACACTGCCGCCGGGGTGGTCGCTCGGCAGTGAAGGGTCTATGAATCGCCCGGTTGTGTCCACCACCAGTCTGGCCCCCCACTTACGCCAGTCGATGTCGACCGGGTTGCGGGCAGAGCGCAGTATTCGGACCCGCACACCGTCGACCATGATCGTCCCCTGTGTCGCGTCGATTTCAGCAATCACCGGTGCCGCATTGTAGCCGTGAAGATAGCAGTTCAGCAAGCCGTAGGTGGAGTCACGCTCCAGATAGTGGGCCACATCCTGAAGAGAAGTGCCGGCTTCACGACCGATGTTCACCACGATTTCTTCGAAATACTTCCTACCGACGTGGTGCCAAACCGTTAACTTTCCGATCCGGCCCAATCCGTTGACGCCGAGTTTTAATCCCTTTTCACCGGTAGCTGCAGTCATTGCCTTTTCTCCTGTCTGCGGACATGTTACTCTTCATTGATTTTCAATTTGCCCAGATAAACCGATCCCTCACGACCGTCAATGCTGATGAAATCTCCTGAAGTTACGCACCTGTCCCTCAGAGTGAAACTCTTCTGTTTTTCATTACAGACCAGCTCGCCGACACAGACCACGCAGGTTTTACCCAGGCGGTGGGCTACCACGGAAGCATGGGAGGTCACACCGCCGCGCGCCGTCAGCAAACCGTCGGCCGCGTAGATCTCACGTATGTCATCCGGTACGGTGTCGCTGCGGGCCAGGATCAAGTTGGTCTCGGGCTCCTCCTTGCGCCA
>JAQAZR010000133.1:0-2756 GCA_032127235.1 Deltaproteobacteria bacterium | reverse complement strand
TACCCCGTTGGTAGCTATAATCGGGTCAGTCTGCAATTGTAGCGATATCGATCTCCGTGATAGACTCCTTTTACATACTCCACTACCTCGCCATTGATCGAATAGGCCAAACGCCTGATTACCAGGGTTGGGAAAGGATTTTTTTGACCCATCAGGCGCGTTTGCTCCTGGTTGGACATCGATGCTTCAATAGTTTGCTCGGCCTCTTTGAGGCGGATTCCCTTTTTCTCCAGGATACGATACAAAGATTTGGTGTAGTCTTCATCAAGGCCAAGTTTGTATCTTGCCGGGATGTAAGAGTGCAGAATTCCCAGCGGTTTGCCGTCGACCACCATCAGTCTTTTTAAGGAGAAAACACTTTCGTCGGAAGACAGGCCCAGGTGGGAGCTGATTGCCGGCGAGGCTTTGGTATACTTCACTGAAATGACCTTCTTGCTGGCATCTCTCTCGATCATCTCTTCGGTAAAGCTCTTTAAAACAGGCAGCTGCTCTTCGATCTTGCGGCGCTTAACAAAGGTTCCCTTGCCCTTTTTCTTTTCCATGAAACCTTCATTGACCAGGAGTTGGATGGCGTTTCTGACGGTGGCGCGACTGACGTCGAAGATCTGTTGGAGTTCATTTTCCGAGGGAATCATGTCGCCCTCTTTCAGCTCCTCGTTTTCGATCTTCTCAAGAAAAATTTCTTTGAGCTGATGGTAGAGAGGCATAAAACTGTCGTAGTTAAGTTTTTCGAATTCCTCTGCCATTTTTCACACCATATCTTAAAATTAACCATTCTCTACAACCAGCACAACCTTGCCGCCGACATGGCCCCCTTCAACCATTTCGTGGGCACGGGCGGCATCGGCCAGCGGCAGCGTCTTTTCCACGACCGGTTTAAGTCTGCCTTCACTGACAAGGTTCGCCAATTGATCCAGGCGCTCACGGTTACGTTCCATAAACAGGGTGTGGATGGTGGCATTTTTAAACCAGGCTCCCAAAAGCGGGTAGGGCGCCTCACGTTCCACAATACAGACTGCTCGGCCATAGACTTTCAGTGCTTCGAAGTTGCGGCCAAATACGTCACCGCCGACGGTATCAAAGACGACATCGACACCGTCACCATGGGTTTGCCGTTGGACAACCTCGACAAAATCCGCCTCTTTATAATTGATCACATGGTCGGCGCCGAACTGCCGGACCATTTCAATATGCTGGGGCTGACCGGCGGTGGTAAAAACCGTGAGACCTTTCCATTTGGCCAACTGAATGGCCAGCGAGCCGACCCCTCCGGCACCGGCATGGATTAAAACGCTTTCGCCGGCCTTCACGCCGGCGCGTTCAAAAAGAGCTTCCCAGGCTGTTTGGCCGCTGAGTGGAATGGCGGCGGCCTCGATGTGGGATACATTGGTCGGCTTTTGGGAAACAATGCTCTCATTCACGACACAATATTCGGCGTAGCCGCCGTTGTCCGTTATGAGTCCGGAAAAGAAAACATCATCGCCGGCTTTAAACCGCCTCACACCGCTGCCAACTTCTGCGACCTGCCCCGACACATCATAGCCTAACACAGATGGAAAACTGCGGGGCAAACCAATCATTCCCGCCCGGATTTTATAATCCACCGGGTTGACCCCACAGGCAAAAACCTTGACCAGCAGCTCACCGTCACCAGGTGTCGGGGTAGGAATTTGTTCCAGGCTGAGAACACTCCGGTCGCCGTATTGATGAATTACGATCGCTTTCATTACTTGCTCCTTCGTTAAGTTTGTATGGGGCGCTTTGCGGCGCCAATTCGAAACTAGGTTGTCAGATTGCTGATAAATTTATCTGTCTCTGCCCGCGTCGGCAAGGCCGGAATAGCCCCCGGCTTTTTGCACGTCAGGGCGCCCACCGCATTCGCCGTTTTTAATGCGTTGCGGACGATATCTTCACTGATTGCTGCCAGAGAACCTGTTTTCTCTCTTGCGGGTAACAGTTCCGTGATGATCGCGCCCAGGAAGCCGTCCCCGGCGCCGGTTGTTTCCACCACCTCCACTTCTAAACCGGGCAATTCGATGCGGTAATCCCCGTTGGTGGCAATGGCACCGTTTTCCCCCCGGCTGATGACCAGCAATTCGACGCCTTTGGCCAGGACGGCCTCAATGCCGGCCTCAAGGTCCTCAAAGCCCGTTGCGACCTGCCATTCCTCCTCACTGATTTTGGCCAGATGGCAATACCGAAATGAATCCTGAATGATTTTCTCGGCGGTTTTCTGGTCGGGCCAGAGGGTCGGCCGATAATTGGGATCATATGAAATCATCAGGCCCTTGTCCTGTGCAATTTGAAGGGCTTTTCTCTGGGCGGACGCTGAGGGCTCATCAATAAAAGATATCGAGCCAAAGTGGAAACAGCGCGCGCCGTCAAAAATGTGGGCGTTGATTTCGTCGGCCTTTAACATCATGTCCGCGCCGGGGTTACGGTAAAAACACAGATCCTTGCGGCCGTCATCCCACACGGCGACAAAGACGGCGGTGGTGCGCGCCTGCTGGTCGACAAACAAATATTTTGTGTCCACCCCGGTTTCCGCGAGGCTTTCCCGCAGGTATTCACCAAATGGATCGTTGCCCACCTTTCCTACGAAACCGGCCGGCAGCCCCAGGCGCTGAAGGGCCACCGCAACGTTGGCCGGCGCACCGCCGGGGGCCTTGATGAAACCCGGGGAATGGACCAGGGATACATTGTTGGCCGTTGAAACATGTTCAACCAGCAGCTCTCCCATGCAAATGACATCAGAC
>JAQAZR010000132.1:0-3936 GCA_032127235.1 Deltaproteobacteria bacterium | reverse complement strand
TAATAGCGGCCGGTGAAAAGTCCTCTATGAAAGCGTTGATCGAGGAAGGCCTGCGAAAGGTCATTGAAGAGCGCAAGCACCGCCAACAGTTCAAGTTGCGAAAGGCGACGTTCAAGGGAGACGGGCTTCAGGGCGAAATGGCGGATGCTTCATGGGACAAAATTCGTGAAAAAATCTACGAGGGGAGAGGCGGATGATTGCCGTCGATACGAATATTCTCGTTTATGCCCATCGCGAGGACGCGCCGTGGCATCAACAGGCATACGCGCGAATATTAGAGTTAGCGGAAGGGCGGATGCCCTGGGCGATACCATGGCCTTGTGTACATGAATTCCTCGCAATTTCGACCCACCCCAAAATCTATTTCCCTCCCACACCTCTAAGAGCGGCGATCGATCAAGTAGAATCTTGGCTGGAATCCCCTTCGTTGGTTCTGCTGACGGAATCTGAAAAATACTGGCCGGAGCTTCGTAGAATCCTGGATGCCGGAAAGATCACCGGCCCCCAAGTTCACGATGCAAGAATTGCCGGTTTGTGCTTGCTGCACGGGATTAGAGAACTTTGGACGGCAGACCGGGATTTCAGTCGATTTCCAGGCGTCAGAGTCCGCAATCCGCTTTTAAGCTGATTTTTAATTGTGCACAGGCCGGGACAGTGGGCTGTTACTCGCCACCACGGGGTATGCAGGAAAATCGCGTATCGATTCGGCCAGCGGTTTCATTGTGCGGATGGGTTCACGTTTGCGGCCTCCGGCACCGCCTCTAGTTCGTAGGCGATCACGGTCGATTTGGCAGAAGTCAGAATGATCTCGCCGGCTTTTATGATCAGGGTGGCCACCAGTTCGTCGCGGCCGTCGTTGTCGAAATCGGCGATCTGAATGTCGCTGATGAAGCGCGACATCTTTCGGGTGCTCCAGTCGATACCCAGAGATGCCGCTTCCCAGGAAAAGGCCTCGATATTCGCTTCGGTGAATTCCCGCCGGTTCCACCGCATGCCCATGACCTCGTGGTTGTTGACGGCGATGACCTGGCTCTTGGCAACGGTTTCAGCGCGGTTACGGACCAGGATCCGCATGGGCAGATAAATCGGGTTTTCCTCCTGCCCTTTGTCGGTTTTTGGGCCGGCGAAGTATTGGACACTGCCGCAGTACTTGTCGCTGCCCTTCCAAAGGCTGTCTCCGGCGGGGGTGATGATCGCGATGTTGTTGCCGCTGTTGCAGGCCACGAGGGTTTCCGCACCGTCGTTCAACACGTCACCCAGGGCGACCCCCAGGACGTTGACGCCCGAGGGCGTTTTGATCGCGTTTTGCGGCACGTAGGCGCCGCCGTCCCATTGCATTTCGAAAATGTCGTCCCCGTAAGGATTGTTCAGTCGGGTCTGCTGCCCGAGCAGGACACGGCCGCGCACCGGGGTATCGGTCACGCGAAAAAACCAGGGTTGATCCTTTGTGATGACCGCATAGTCCTTGCCATCGTATTCCTCGACATAGGAGGTGACGACATTCTTAAAACGATTCAAGGCCGTGACGAAGATTTCAGCCCGGCCGTTGCCGTTGATATCGGCGACATCGACGGCAAGATTGTAGCGATCCGCGACCCTCTTGAGGCGTTGAACCTGGACGAAGTTGTTGTCTTGAAACCGGTAAATGTTAATTTCATCGGGGCTGACGATGACGGTTTCCATCAGGCCGTCACCATCCACGTCGCCGACCGCCACCCCGGTGATGTAATAGTTGAAGTTGGTGCTTTTCCAGAAACTGGCCGACTGCAGGGGTTGGTCTTTGGGCTTGATGAAGGGTGACACCGGCGCGTCGCCGCCGACAACGGCGCCGCCCTGCAACAGCTTTTCCGGATGGGCGCGGGAATCCGGCTGGGACCCGGTCCGGGGCGCAGCCGGCACCGCAACCGGTGCGGTGGCTTGTGCCTGGCGGCCGAATACCTTGGTGTTGATCTCGGCCGCAAACTGATCGATTTTGGGAATGACATCCCCCATGTCCGAACTCTGGTTGAAGACGGTCACCGGGGGCTGCGTGCCGGCCACATCGAGCATCTTGGCATCGATGCTGAGGCTGTTGCCGAACATCGTCAGGCTGCCGTAAAGAACATAGTCGGCCTTGAGTTGTCCGCCGATCCTGCGGGCAGTGGCCTCATCAATGGAGCCGGTTTCTGCCGGACCAATCTCTTTTTCCACCACTTTTTCAACCTCGGTCCGACTCAGTACCTGCACCTTGTCGGGCTCCGAGAGTCGGCTTGACAGCATGTCGAAGATGCCGTTTCTCAAAAAGGAAAGGTCTTTTTCGGCATTCATCTTAAACGGCAGCACGGCCACCCGTTGCGGTTCGGCGGCCATTACCCGCGCCGGCCAGGCGGCGATGCAGAACATAAGGGCTCCGGTGGTAAGGATTCGGTGTATCAAGAGAGATTTTTTCAACAATGACCCCCCATATCGTTTAAATTTATAAACATTCACAATTATTCAATTTTATGCTTTTAAAACCGATATTCATGATGGCATATCAAGCTTATCCAGATTGTGACGCGACCAGATCCCTCAAACTGTTAGGCACCGAGTTTTGATTTCAGCACTTCGTTGACAACCTGGGGATTGGCCTTGCCCTTGGTTTCCCGCATCACCTGGCCCACGAAAAAGCCGAGCAGTTTGGTTTTGCCGGCCCGGTAGGCCTGCACTTCAGCTGCATTTTCGGCCATGACCTTGTCGACGGCGGTCTCTATTTGGCTGGCGTCGCTGACCTGAACGAGCCCCCGCTCCTTGACGATGCGGTCGGGTGCGTGGCCGCTCACGGCCATTTCATCGAAGACTGTCTTGGCGATTTTACCGCTGATAACACCTTCTTCGATCAACTGCACTAGGCGGCCCAGGTTTTCGGGTGAGACCGGTGACGCGTCAATCGATTTGTCGGCCGTGTTCAGAAGTCCCAGCAGGGGGCCCATGATCCAGTTGCTCACCGGCTTGGGGTTGTTGAACGTCTCGAGGCAGGTCTCGAAATAGTCGGCCAGTTCGCGATCGGTGGTCAACAGGTCGGCATCGTAAGCCGGCAGGCCGTAGTCCTCGACGAAGCGATTTCTTTTGGCCTCAGGCAGTTCCGGCAGCTCGTGCCGCACGCGCTCGATCCATTCGGTGCTGATTGTCAGCGGCAGCAGATCCGGGTCCGGGAAATACCGGTAATCGTGAGCCTCTTCCTTTCCGCGCATGGAAGTGGAGCGATTGCGATCCGGATCCCACAGCCGGGTCTCCTGGATCACACGGCCGCCGTCACGCAGGGTTTCGGTCTGGCGCATGATTTCATACTGCAGGGCCTTTTCGACATGCTTGAAAGAATTCAGGTTCTTCAGCTCGGCACGGGTGCCGAACGTCTGGTCTCCGAACGGGCGGATCGACACATTGGCATCGCAGCGGAAACTGCCTTCCTCCAGGTTGCCGTCACAGATTCCGAGATACCGGACGATGGCCCGCAGCTGCCGCAGGTAAGCACCGGCCTCCTCCGGTGAGCGCAGGTCGGGTTCGCTGACGATTTCGATCAGGGGGACCCCTGTACGGTTGAAATCGACCCGGCTGACCGGCCTCAGGGGGTCATGGATCAGCTTGCCGGCATCCTCTTCCATGTGGATGCGGTTGATACCGATTCGCTTCCGATCACCGCCGGCCTGAATCTCGGTCCAGCCGCTTCTGGCAATCGGCAGCTCGTACTGGGAGATCTGATACCCTTTGGGCAGATCGGGATAAAAGTAGTTTTTGCGTGCGAAACGGCTTTCGGGATTGATGTCACAGTGGGTGGCGAGGGCCATGCGCAAAGTGAACTCGACCACCTTGCGGTTGAGCACCGGCAGCACACCCGGCATGCCGAGGCAGACCGGGCAGGTGTGGGTGTTGGGTGGCGCGCCGAAAGCGGTCGAGCAGCCGCAGAATATTTTTGTC
>JAQAZR010000131.1:0-4910 GCA_032127235.1 Deltaproteobacteria bacterium | reverse complement strand
GTAATCGGCACCAGCGGAACATGCCAGCGTATCAACTCGCGGCTGACGGCCTCGATGGCGCGACTATCTTCGAGAATACCCTTGAAAATAAGGATCGACGTCACCATGTAAAACATGCCGAGGAGCTTAGGGTTGACAATGACGGTCCGTAGCCGGGCAGCCGTAAAACGATTATGGTACCAAACGCTGGAGATGGCCAGGATCAAGGCGACGACCAGCCCGGTTTCTTTGGCAATGGTAAAGCGTCCGGAACCTGTCAGAGCCGACAGCAGTATACCCAGACCCAGTCCTACGAAAATCACCACCAATACCGGCGACAATTCAGCCAAAAAAGGTCGCAAATTAGATCGGTCGGCTTCGGCTGCAGAAGAACGGGATTCGCCAAGGGCACCTCTTAAGGGACGGTAGCCCGCCATCAGTGCCACCAGGGTGAGCGGAAAGAGAGCCAGTACAAAACTCCAGAGGTTCAAGCCTGCGATGGTGGTCGTCAGCAGAACACCGGGATAGAGCGGCCACCAGTATTCCCAGATATGACGGAACCAGTAATTGACATAGCTCAATTGGTCGCCCTTCAGAAGGTGGCGATGGCCGAGGTTTTTGACCATCGGCGCGGAGAATATGGCGCCGCCCGGCATTGGCAGCAGGCCGATCAGGGCTGGAAAGACAATGAGATTGAGCGATGGGCGCTGCACAAGTCCACGGAAATTGTCGAGTAATCTGTTCATCTGGCCGGCTACCTCCATGCTGTGGCTAAGGACCAGGATCAGCATTACGATGACGGCCAGGGCAAGCGTCTTGGGATGAGTAACGGAAAGCAGGGCAGACTTGAGGATTTGCAGGGGCCCCAAACCGAATAACAGTCCGAGAACCAGCGCTCCTGCTGTGAGGGCATTGCCGAGGCTGACTTTTTTACGAATGGCGACCAGAATCAGGATGAATGCCAGGGCAATCCGCAAAATGGCGGGGATGTGACCGAGAAATGACATGGAGAAAGTGTCCATTGTGAGTGAAACGAGTTGTGATGGTCACCGCACGTTGCGGCGTTTCAAAAAAAGACAATATCAGCCTTCTGGAGCCGGAAGCTACCTTTTTGTGGACGACAGAATTTGAAATGACAGCTCATTGACCGGTTGTGCACTTATTGTTCAAGCGCCCCCTGTATACGTGCATCATTCAATGGTTTGCAATACCCTTTATGCATAAAATCAGTCGATTCGAACCTCGTGGGAACGATGGATCGTGTCCAACCGCGGTTTCATTGAAATGACTGATTTGTTTAAGATGACCGGTTCGTCGTTTGGGAGGAGCGGGGGAGATGGTTGATGAATGCGTGCTTATCAGCAGGTGGTTGTACCCCCGGAGTCGGTTCGACTCCGGGGGCGTCCGAAAGGAGGCGTGCTTCTGAAGTCCGCCATACTCCAGAAGCCATCAATGAAGATGAAACGGACGTAAAAGAATTACAGCAAAATTAATGCCAACTTACTCTAAATTATAACTGACTAAAATATTTAGACAATTTTAATTATTGTCGTTTAAGGACGTCAAGAATTTGACATTGGATGGGTCTGTCCGCGTCTTCCGACTATCTTTTTGACCGCGAAAATTCCATACGGCTGTGTGTGATGCGTTGCAGCACGGTGATGGATGTCAGCACAAAATACAGAACAAGGCCTGCCCACAATATCAGGTCCGCAAGGGGCGGCAGAACGCAAATCAGAAAGGCCCAGATGATAAGGTAGATTGTTCTCCAGCCGCGCTCCATCCAACCGATGCTGCAGGTGCCGCCGAGGGCTTCCGAGCGCGCCTTGACATAGCTGATCATGACCGTCGTCAATGAGCTCGCAAAGATCAGGCCGCTGGCCAGAATAAACCGGTCGGAGTTCCAGAACAGAGTCCAGAAACCGAAAATGTAGAAGAAATCCGAGATCCGATCCAGGGTGGAGTCGAGAAAAGCACCGAACGTCGATGCAGCGTTCCGACGGCGGGCCAAAAGGCCGTCCAATGTGTCGACAAAACCGGAAATAAGCATAAAAAGAAGACCGACGACAGGATACAGAAAAAATCCGATCGGAACGGCGGCGGCCAGAAGAACGCCGACCAGCGTGAACTGATTCGGGCTGAGCGTCAGCCGATTGACATATGGCAGAATCCGTTTGTCGAGCCACCGGTAGTAGGGTTCGGCCAGAAAACTCTTGCGAAGCGTCATGTCAACAATTCAGGGATTGCGTTGGATTTCAGATCCGGTCTTTGACCGCCATGTGATCTCCGTCCCCCATTTTCAATACGGACACTTCTTAATTGGACAGAGGTTCGCGTTGTTGAGGATGGTTGGTCTTTGCATCACCTTTTTCCGGATACAGAGATATGAAATTTTCGGTCAGGCTAAACGCTTCATCGTCGGTGAATTGACGCGGTGGATGTTTGCAAAAATACGCCGAGGGGCCCTCGAGAACACCGCCTTGGCCGCGGTCCAACGCGAGCTTGACACACCGGATCGCATCGATGGCGACTCCGGCCGAATTGGGAGAATCTTCGACCGATAGACGCAGTTCGATTTCCATGGGGACATTGCCGAACAACCGTCCCTCCATCCGGATGAAGCAAACCTTGTTGTCCTTCTGCCAGGGGACATAGTCACTCGGGCCGATGTGAATGTTTTCGTTTTCCAGTCGCTGAGCCGCCACGGATTGGACCGCTTCGGTCTTCGACTCTTTTTTCGACATCAATCGGTGGCGGTTGAGCATATTCAAGAAATCGGTGTTCCCCCCCGTGTTGAGCTGGTAGGTTCGCTCGAGCTTAACCCCCCGTTTCCTGAACAGATCGGTCAGGACCCTGTGCGTGATGGTGGCCCCAAGCTGGGACTTGATGTCGTCGCCGATGATCGGTATGTTTTTTTCCCGGAATCGTCGAGCCCATTGCGGATCACTGGCGATAAAAACCGGGATGTTGTTGATCAGGGCGATGCCGGCTTCGAGGGCGCATTCGGCATAAAATTGTGTCGCGCGTTGCGAGCCGACCGGCATGTAATTCAGGAGGATTTCTGCGCCGGTTTTTCTAAGAAGAGTCACTACAGCCTCATGCTCCGGTTCGGGAGCATCGGAAAGCACAAAGGTGTACCGGTCCTCGTAATCCCGCATGTGATCCGACAGGCCGTCGCGGATTCGGCCCATGCTGACCGTAACGTCAGACTGCGGCAGGTCGGGACAAAATCTTTTGGTGCAATTGGGGAGTGCAAAGATCGCCTCATTGACCTTCTGGCCGACTTTACGCCGGTCGATATCGAATGCCGCAACGACTTCGATGTCCTCTGGCCTGTATCCTCCCAAATCCCAATGCATCAGACCGGTTGCATCTGCCGCACTCTTGCCTCTGTAGTAGGTGATCCCCTGAATCAGTGAACTGGCACAGTTACCTATTCCCACTATGGCAACCTTGATCATGCCCATCGGTGGTATGACCTCCTCCCCAAGATAAAGAGCCCTATAGAACGGTTTAATCCAGAATCAACGAGGTTTGCAACATCTTTTAACGCCAACGAATAATTTTCAGGTTAGCCCGCGGCCGCTGCCGGTTTTCGGCTCAAAGAAACAAGGAATGTTTTCAGAGGGTCAACCATCGCCGTCATTGCAAACGATTAACGACAAGCGAAGAGCGGCTGAGGATCAGAGTGGCGGGTGGTATTCGGCTGCGGCTGCCGAGGGCTCTTGATGGCTTTGTTCGATTGCCCAGCGGGTCAGAATTTTGTGGTAGGTTCGGATTCGGTCAACATAACTGACGGGTTCGGCCCCGCGGGCATATCCATGCGTCAGTCCGCGGTAATATTTCTTAAGTCGCAGCAACGGCAGTGTCGAACGGATGTCGGACCAGGCTTTCGGATCTTTGCCGAGCGCGACCGCCAACTTCTGCGCATCCTCCAGATGTCCGAGGCCAACGTTATAAGCGGCTAAAGCCATAAACGTCCGATCCGGTTCCGGAATGTCCACCGGAATTTTCTTGTGAAGCAGGGCCAGGTAGCGCGTGCCGCCATGAATGGACTGCCTGGGATCGAGCCTGTTTTTCACCCCCACCAAACGCGCGGTATCGAGGGTCAGCATCATCATCCCCCTGACGCCGGTGAAGCTCTTGGCTTTGGGGTTCCAATGAGATTCCTGGTAGGATTGCGCTGCTATAAGGGTCCAGTCCAGGCCTTGTTTCTGGGCCGCGTTTACGAAATACTGACGATACGTCGGCAATTGATGCCCCAACCGTTTGCGGAAAGTCGTGATGTCGACATAATCGAATTTCTGCAGGTGACCATAATAGTGCTGCTTAAGCCGCTCCAACAGCGAAACGGTAGACGACAGCTCGAACCACTGCTGGAGAGCGCGACCCAGATGCCAGTTGTGCGGGTGCCGGACCCAGGCCTGATTTTGGCCTTTGTCAACGGCAAAATGGACCGTCAGTTCAGGGTGGTAGCGCCGGTTCAGCGCGATAGTGGTCGATTCTGCAATGGTCAACGGGATGACACCCTGACCGGCCATTTCCAGCAATTCTTCTGATTCATAGTCGGAAATGGACAACCAGGACAGTTCCGGGTATTCTTTCTTCAAAATGTTCAACCGTTTTTCTTGAAACCCGCCGGCAGTAACCCATATGGGCTTACCGATCAGGTCCGCGATAGTTTTAAAGACGGTGCCGTCACGGCGTCCCACGACCTGTTGCTGTATTTGTTGATAAATCGGTCCGAAGGCCAGATGCCGACGCAGGTCATCCGATACGATGAAACCGGCGGCGATCAGATCCGCATCACCATTGAGAAGGGAGGTGACCATCGCCTTGTCATTTTCCATGACCAGGATTTCCAGTCTGACGTTCAGGTAATCGGCAAAGGCTTTTACAAGATCGTATTCAAACCCTTCCGCTCCATGCGG
>JAQAZR010000130.1:0-3114 GCA_032127235.1 Deltaproteobacteria bacterium | reverse complement strand
TCCACGAAAAGGCATCACGCCTGTTTGCTGATGGCAAGGTTTCGGCAAGGGTTTCGGAACTTGTTGTACAGGTGGCGAAGATTGCCGAGGAAAAGTTCCAGGTTGATGCGGAATACGTGCTACGGCGATTGGTTGAAGTAGACCGGATGGATGTGGTGGACATCCTTAGAGATGACGGATCATTTTATCCACTGTCTGAATGGCCCATGGTTTGGCGCAACTTTATCAGCGGCATAGACATGGCTGAATTATTTGAGGGGCGTGGCGACAAGCGCGAACAGGTTGGCGTACTAAAAAAAATCAAATGGCCCGACAAAGTTCGTAACCTTGAAATGTTGGGCAAGCACGTGAACGTAAACGCTTTCAAAGAACACCATCAGCACACTGGACCCAAAGGCGGTCCGATCCAAACCATCACCACACAGATGACGCCGCAGCAAGCCGCTGAAATATATGCTGACACCCTGCGCGACGCATGAACTGATTTTGGGGGCACAGGAGCCCCAACCATCCGGGCGAAGTGTCACTCACCACCGCAGGCCGTGCGATATTCAACGTCAGGCAAGGCAAACATGATGACCTGATCCTGGCTGTTAGCCTGGCCGTTTTTGGAGCTTCACGGCCCAGGCCAGCGACGAAAATAGATATGTGCTTTTTTTACTATGTCATCAGGTGGAAGTTGAAGTGTTTTACACCCCGAATCAAAAACGGGCCTCAGAAAAAACTGTAAAACGTTGTTTTTGTTGACGCGAAAGAAAAGCTTCTAACCCGTGGTACCTGCTTAAAAGCGTAAAAATCCATTGCATTAAATCTTCCTCGAGTCTCAGTGCCGAGCCTCTCAGCGAACTCGAACTATTCGACCGGCCAGGATGAACATTTTCGTTGCATTCGAGCGTGACTATTGATACGGTTTCTGCGGTCTGCGGTCTGCGGTCTGCCGTCTGATTTTCATAAAAACCCTACGATCAGAGGGCTTTTCGGAAAAACGTAAACAACCCTCAGTGCCCTTGAGGGGCAGGAGTATAAAGTGATCAAAAACAGAAACCTCTGGACTTCCCGTCGTGGACCTGTCTTCCTCTCAGCCAGGCGCAGCTTAGTGCAGGCTGCGGTCTTGCTGCTCGTGGCGATCTCGGCTGCGCTTCCCGCAAGCGCGGCGACTTTTTCGGTCACGGCCTCAGACTGCCGCACCAGCCCCGGGGGCTATCAGTGGGCGATCGAGCAGGCCAACATGACGCAGGGGCCCGACACGATCTCGATCGATGTCCCGTCGTTCAACGTCGATAACTGCGATCATCCCGATGCTTCAAACCGTTTGCCGATTGCGATCACCGAATCGGTCGATATCCTTGGCAACGGCAATCGCGTCGCTGGAAATGTTCTGTGGGCGGACCCGAATGGGTTCATCAATCCCAATGGTCAATGCCCTGAGTCGGTGGGCGGTTGGCTGAACTTTGGTGGCAGCCTTGTCGATGTCGGTGTCACGGGCACGGATTCTTCAGGAATCGACGTGACCATCAGCGACCTCAGGATGAAGGGACTGGTGACCGTTGGGTATGTGCGGCCCAATGCCTCGCTGACAATCGAAGGGTCTGAACTCGACGACATCTTCAGCATGTACGGAAACTGCGCGGAACCTCTGATCTCCGCTCAGTCTGGCGCCGACGTGACACTGAGAGACACCGTAATTCGCCGAGGCAGCGTGCCGACACTTGGATTACCTTCGACCGCTTTCCCGCTGATCACATCACTGATCTATGGCACTGGCGGTGACCTGATCATGGACGGCGTCCGATTCGCGAATTCGATTGGTCGGCACGCGGCTGGGGTCTGGTGGACAGGTGGAACCGTCAAGATCGTGAACAGCAAACTTGATGAAAGCCGCGGGCTGTTTCTGAGCGATACCGACGCTGAGTTCGTGAACTCCGTCTATCAGATCGTTGTTCCCTTCGCCTCCTACTTCAGCGACAACATCATTCTGCAAAGGGGCGCCACACTGACGACGCGGGCCAGCACCTTCTACTGGGGTTCTGAGGGCTGTATCAACTGCAATGTCACCAGCGGTTCGGGGAGCAGTGCGACTGAAGGTCTCGGCTTCGTCGGCTACCAGAACTCCGGCTTCGGGTTGCCGTCCGTGCGTTTCGAGAGCACCGCCCTCGGGAGCGTCGATGCCTTCGAGCCGTTGCAGCACCTTTGGGGCGATCCGGCGGTGTTCAGTTCCGACGCCAACACCTGGGTGCAACCCACCACGGGCCAGGATGCCGCCGAGCTGGCGGCGATTCTGCCGAACGCCTCGACCGCGACGCCTGGGCTGACCACGCAATTGGGCGCGAGCGCGCTGAACCAACGGATTCCCATCATCCCGGGCGTGTTGGTCGAGGCGGTGCCGAATGCCGGGACCGGTGGCAGCAACGAGCTGATCAACCCGATTGACGGGTTCCCCCTGACGACGGATGTCGAAGGAAATCCGCGCGTCTATGCGAACGACACGCGCAACATAGGCGCCGTGCAGAACCTCGACGCGCCGATCCTGGGTGCGACGCCGGGTGACTCGCAGGTCGATTTGAGCTGGTCTCCCGCACTGGACGTGCAGGCGAGCGGCTATGAAATCTGCACCAGTGCGACGGCGCTCCCAGACCCGCTGACCGGCAACTGCCCAGGCAGCCTGACCACCGTGGGTCCGACGGTGACGAGCGAGACCATAACCGGCCTCACCAACGGCAGCCCGTATTGGTTCGCGGTGCGTGACACCGCATCCATCTGGAGTAACGTGGCCACCGCTACGCCGATGGGGCCGCTCGGCATCGCTCAACCGACCTTGGTGACCGCCGGCGATGGCGAACTGCAGGTGTTCTGGGCCGAGCCGCCGACGCTCGGCGGGCACACTGGCCTGCTGTCCTACAGCGTGGTCTTTCGGCCCGTCGGCACCCAGACCTGGCTGATCGGTCCGCAATCACTCACCGCCCAAACCACCTTGCTGCCGGGTCTCACCAACGGGGTCACCTACGAGATCGGCGTGCTGGCCCAGACCGACGACGGCGGGCTCTCGCCGGCCCTCGGCACCGACACCGCGGAAGGCATCGGGAGGGGGACCCCGCAGGCCGCGCCGACGCTGAG